>DAOUQS010000239.1 GCA_030625465.1 Amylibacter sp.
ATATAGGCGCGGAGATTATCAAGCGTGGATTGGCTTTGGACTTGCCGCATTTCTCTGGTGGGAAATATCGAAAGCTGGAACCTGAAGGTGCGCGAAGAAAGCTATGCAATGGTAAATTCGGCCACGCGTCCATAAGGGTTATTCAGCACACAGAAGTCCGTGTGCGATCAAACCAGTGGTAGGTTTAATGCCCGCTGCGATTATCAAAGCACCCCTTCGGGGGTGCTTAAGTTTTAGCTGACAACGCCCCAGCGGGCTAGGTTAGGTTGGCTTTGACTGGCGCCTTTTTACTGGGCTTGTCGCAAAATTGTGCCGCTTAAATGAAAATCTGGAGTGGCATTAGAATAGGGCGGCACCAATCCGCCGTTGGCATCATGCTAGATTATACCAACAATACAAGTGCCGCGATCACACCGGCGACAATAATCAAGCCCCAGATCAGAAATGTTAAAAAAACCTCGCCGCCAAACAACATAATCACCACAATACATATAAGCAGAAATACAATCATAATACTCTCATTTTTACTTTACGCTGTTAATAAGGTAGTGATTGCGATGACAGAAAGCTTGCGATTAGTGGCCAAAGACTTTTGAATTCATGCCAAAATGCATGCACGCTATCAACCTTTGTGATGTCGCACGTCACAGAATTTTACTTTCAAGCGCGCCTCATGGCCTTTATTATGCCGGGCAGAAAGCTTGCCTGCCAAAAGGTCGCAAGCAAACAATCAAAAAGGATAATTTCCAATGGAAGCCATCGCTGTATTCGAAGCATTGCCGGCAAGCGACCCGAATTGCTTCAAGGAAATCAAGGTGGAAACACCTGTCCCGACCGGGCAGGATATTCTGGTTCGAATTGATGCTATCTCTATCAACCCTGTCGATTCGAAAGAACGGCTGGGCATTGTTGAACGGCTGGATGAACCCCTTATTCTGGGGTGGGATACCTGTGGTGAAGTCATCGCAATTGGCGCGGATGTCAAAAGGTTCAAACCCGGCGATATGGTGATTTCAGCAGGTGAAATTACCCGCCCGGGCTGCTACGCCCAATACCAGCTTCTTGATGAACGGATCGTTGGGCATAAACCCGAAAGTCTGACTTGCGAAGAAGCCGCGACCCTTCCGTTAACAACTTTGGTGGCTTGGGAAGCGCTGTTTGACCGCCTTGAAATTTCCCGAAACGACACTGAAAGACCGGCTTTGCTTATCATTGGTGCGGCGGGCGGTTTGGGGTCCATGGCGATCCAGTTTGCCCGGCAATTCTCGAATTGTACGATTATCGCGACCGCGTCCCGCCCGGAGTCGCAAAAGTGGTGCACAGACCTGGGCGCACACCATGTAGTCGATCATTTTGGTGATCTGGCAGCACAGCTAAAAGCGATCGGGCATGAAACTGTCCCGTATATCCTAAATTGCAGCGATAATTTACCCTATTGGCAGATTATGAGCGAACTGGTTGCGCCCGAAGGTGCTATTTGT
This sequence comes from Amylibacter sp., assembly GCA_030625465.1. Classification (GTDB taxonomy): domain Bacteria; phylum Pseudomonadota; class Alphaproteobacteria; order Rhodobacterales; family Rhodobacteraceae; genus Amylibacter. The sequence goes on from DAOUQS010000239.1 coordinate 1,482, forward strand.
CTGGTGGCCAGCACGAAAGCAAAACTGGATCTGGACCTTTACATGGCCAAAAGTGTCCGGATCAATTACGAATTGATGTTTACACGGTCACTATTTGGCACTGACAAAATGCCCCTTCAAGGGGCGTTGCTGGACAAGCTTTCTGATATGATTTCGCAGGGAACCATTCGCCATGTAATGACCGAAAATTTCGGTCCGATGACCGCCGGGACATTGGCGAAAGCGCACGCACATATCGAGAAAGGCCGCATGTTGGGGAAAATGGCGTTATCGGGCATTCAGCCCGCTTAATGGGCGCGTCACGTTTTATATATCACGCAGATGTCGCAGCGTCTTGATTGCCAATAAAGTGCAGCGGTTTAAGGTGTGGGTAACCAGTGCAGAAAGCCCAGACATATGAACCCTGTTGTTGCCGAATTTATCGAAAACCTGTCGCCGAAAGTGAAAGATACCCTGCAAGGTAGTGCCAAGCTTGTGATCAAGGACGAAGGCAGCGTTATGCTGGACGACACAGGCGCGCGTGTGGGTGATGACGCTGCGGATGTGACTTTAATAGCATCCCAAGCAGTCTTTCGCGCGATACTGGACGGCAGCCAAAACCCTGCAATGGCCTTTATGTCGGGCAAGCTAAAGGTGGACGGCAGTTCCATGCGGGCGTTGAAAGTCAGTGAAATACTGACCCGTTAGGCATCCGTCACGCCGGCTTCGGCAAATGTCGCCATGCCCGAATGACAGGCGACAGCACCTTGCAAAATACCGATAGCCAAAGCCGCCCCCGATCCTTCGCCCAAGCGCAAGCCCAGGGATAACAGTGGTTGTTTGCCGATGTTTTTCAAAAGCACCCCATGCGCCCCTTCTGCGGATAAATGCCCGGCAACCGCGTGATCCAGCGCGCCATCCCTGGCAACCGCCAGACAGGCCGCTGCCGCAGTGCAGATAAACCCGTCAAGGATAACCGGAATGGACTTGGCCCGCGCGCTGGCAATAGCACCTGCAATCGCGGCCAGTTCACGCCCGCCCAGACAGCGCAAAGCCTCTAGGCCGTTGCCCGCAGCGGTCGGGTTTGCCGCCAGTCCCTGATTTACCACATGCGCTTTAAGTGCCAGACCTTCATCGGTTACGCCGGTTCCGCGCCCAACCCAATTATCGGCTTTGCCGCCAAATAATGCACAGGCAATCGCGGCCGCAGACGTGGTGTTGCCGATACCCATTTCACCCGCAACCAGCAAATCCGCATCATCATCCACCGCATTCCAGCCGGTCTGCAACGCGGCAATCACGCTGCTTTCGGACATTGCGGGGCCTTTTGTGAAGTCATCGGTCGGATGATCCAGATCAAGACCATGCACTGACAAATCAGCGCCGAACGTTTTACACATCTGGTTGATCGCAGCACCGCCATGTTGAAAGTTCAACACCATCTGCCCTGTCACCTCTGGTGGAAAAGCCGAGACCCCTTGTGCCGCAATCCCGTGGTTGCCCGCAAAAACCACAACCTGCGGTGATTTTATCTTTGGTGCGGCAACACCGCGCCAGCCAGCATACCAAATCGCCAGGTCTTCCAAACGCCCCAAAGCACTGGGGGGTTTGGTTAATTGACCGTTGCGCGCACTTGCCGCTTGGCACGCATCGCGGTTTTCCTGTGGTTGTATTTCCAATAAATCCTGGAACTCTGCCAATGTGTTGAACGGGGTATCAGACATTTGTTTTTCCATCTGTTCTTGTGTTATGTACATCTAGCTGTAATTTCAAAGCACGGAAACACCAATTGCGAAGGCATGTAAAAGATGACCGACATGAATAATGATCACATCGATATTCCAACCAGTATTATGACCG
>DAOUQS010000136.1 GCA_030625465.1 Amylibacter sp.
CGATAAGTACCCCAGCCAACTATCTGGTGGACAGCAGCAGCGGGTCGCTATCGCGCGTGCGTTGTGTATGCAGCCACGCATGATGCTGTTTGATGAGCCTACATCGGCGCTTGATCCGGAAATGATTGCCGAGGTTCTGGACACAATGGTAGAGCTTGCCGAAGAAGGCATGACAATGATCTGCGTGACCCATGAAATGGGCTTTGCCCGCAAGGTTGCCGATCGTGTGATTTTTATGGACGAAGGCAAGATGGTTGAAGAAAACAACCCTGAAAGCTTCTTTGACAATCCACAAAACGAGCGCACAAAAACATTCCTGAGACAGGTACTTCAACACTAGGGTCGCTGCCGTGAAAAGAATTGAATAGGCAAGGAGCCTATGAAATCACAGACGGCCCATTGCCTTGTTTTTATAATGTGCAGGCATGCGGATATTATTGGGTTTCAGTTTTGGCACATCTTATTTGATATAAGGGGGAAATAAGGTAAAGGTGTTTGGGTCAGGGCCATTTTAGGGATATATATAATGCGTAAACGCAAAGGTATTTTACTTGCCGGTGGTTCCGGCACAAGGTTGTATCCTGTCACAATAGCGGTTTCAAAACAGTTATTGCCGATTTATGATAAGCCAATGATCTATTATCCGCTTAGCTCGTTAATGCTGTCCGGTATCAAAGAGATTGCGGTCATTACCACGCCGCATGACCAGGAACAGTTCAAGCGGCTTTTGGGCGACGGTTCGCAATGGGGTTTGTCGCTGACATTTATTGAACAACCTTCCCCCGATGGATTGGCGCAGGCCTTTATTCTGGCTGAAGAGTTTCTGGATGGATCGCCTTGTGCAATGGTATTGGGCGATAATATTTTCTACGGACACGGTTTGCCGGAATTGATGAAGTCTGCAGATAATCAAACCACAGGGGCAACAGTGTTTGGTTATCATGTATCGGATCCCGAACGATATGGTGTTGTTGCGTTTGATCAGGACGGGCAGGTTAAATCCATTATTGAAAAGCCACTGAAACCTGCATCGAATTACGCGGTGACAGGGCTATACTTTTTAGATGAAACCGCACCTGCGCGTGCGCGCAAAGTTACCCCTTCTGCACGGGGTGAGTTGGAAATCACATCGCTGCTGGAAAGCTACCTTGCTGATGATTTGCTGAATGTCGAGCTGATGGGCCGTGGTTATGCCTGGCTTGATACCGGAACGCACGAGTCGTTACTGGATGCGGGCAATTTTGTGCGTACACTGGAAAAACGGCAAGGCATGCAATCTGGCTGTCCGGAAGAAATTGCGTATCAACAAGGCTGGATATCAAAAGAGATGCTTCAGGATGCGGCTGAAAGGTTCAGAAAAAACAGCTATGGCAAGTATTTATCCGGGCTGCTTGACTGATAAGCCCTGACCCTGCGTTACACCTTGCCAAAAAAACTGGCTAAATAAAGTGAAATAGTCCCCAGCTTGGACTGACGATATAGCCCGATATTTTTGGCTTTTTTGATCGCTTGTATTCCGTTACTGCGCCTATAGTGAATGAATTGTGCCAGTATATCCCTATTGGCGGGGTGAAGTAATTCGGTGAATTTTTGCAGTTCTGTGACGTGCATATCATTCCAGATTAGATACTGCCCCGCCAGAACGGCACGCAACCGGATAAATTGTGCAACTATCCCTTGGTTTGACCCGATCATATTCATGTCGTGATCGCGGTATAGAACTTGTGGAATTGGATCATAGATAACGGCGCCGCCCATTCCGGAAACAACAATGTAGGCCCACCAGTCATGGCTGATAACATTTACATCCGAACCTATACTTTTAAGCGCCTGTTTCGTTGCATGATTGAAAACCATCGTATTCCCGCCTGCAATGTTTTGTACCAGTGCATTTTGAAAAGACGGTTTTTGTTTGAATAACGGGGACAGGTTTACCCTGTTATCATCTGCATCAATAATGATTGTTCTGCCACCGTAAAGTTTGGGGCCATTCCCTTTCATCTGGTTTAATTGATGCAATGCAACTTCAAGTTTTTGGGGCAGCCAAACATCATCTTGATCAACAAATGCAAAATAGTCCCCGACCGCCATGTCATGGCAGATTAATGACAGAAAGTTTTTAACATACCCTTTTCTGGCAGAGTCGAACAACAATATTTTTTTGTCCGGATTGTCGCTAATAAATTTGGAAACTATTTCCCGCGTTGCATCTGTTGAGCCATCATCGCCTATAAGCAAAGACCAGTCGGTATGTGTTTGGCCCAACAGCGATTTTAACTGTTTGCCAAGAAATTTCGCACCATTAAAAGTGGCAAGGCATATACAAACATGGTTCATGTTAATTATTTAGAATATCCCGATGATACCTGTTCAAGAAAACAAAGGCGATTAGAAAAAGAATGCCGGATATGGAAAATACATATGCACCTGACACATATATTGCATCATAGGTGGGGTAGAAAGCACGTCGCATCATACCAACTATATGCACTAGGGGATTATACCAAAGGATGCCCCGGTAAGGTTCGGGGATAGATTCGAATACAAAGAAAATACACGAGATAATGAACATTGGGCGGTTGAAAATCGCCCAGATACGAATCCACATTGGAAACATGGAAATTAGAAAACAATTGATAGACCCCACACCCAAAGCCAAAGCACCGGCCATTGCCAAGCTATAAACAATTGCCTGAAAGTTTATAATCGTCTGCACATCCAGAAATAATATAATGCCTGCAATCACAAGGAAAAAGACCATTATCTGTGTAATGAAATTCAGGATAAAGCGCGCGGCTATGGCATCAAAGTAAGTGACCGTTGGGTAGAATAAAAGCGGTCTGGAAAACTGAATTGCCTGCGATACTTTCGTGCTTACATCCAGATATAACATAAAAGGTAACAGTCCCGTTGCATAGAATAACGGAAAGCTATCGCCAATGGGCGGTGACCTGAACGCGAGTGAAAACACAAAGGTTAATAGGGCAGTGCCGGCCACAGGCTCTAGAATCGCCCAAAGGTATCCACCGGGTGATCGCCCGTATGTGGTTGCCATTTCACGAAAAATCAGTGCCATAATCGACTTGACTGTTTTGAAACGTGTGGATGGTAATGGCCGCAATGCCGCTGGCATTATCATAATCCTTAGATTTAGTGTTTAAGGATAGAGTTTATGCCGAAATATGGTTAATATTCAATTCGATCTTTTAAGATTATTGCAAGAATGGTGGGTTAATTGATTTTATGCTAGGTAAAGTTATAATTCGCGCGCACATTACAACTGGTGCGCACATAAAGTAGAAGATGAGTATGATTGCAAGAAATCTACATAGGTACCCCACATGAAAACACGACATATGGCCGTTATGACTAGCTTTGTACTGGTGGTACTTTTGCCAACAATTACGGCTATCTGGTATCTTTATGCCATAGCGGAAGATCAATATAGTTCACGCGTGGGGTTTTCGGTTCGCAGCGAAGAGGTCTCTACTGTTGGCGATTTTCTGGGAAGTTTTACGGGTATATCATCGGGAAGCTCCAACGATTCCGATGTTTTGTTTGAATTCATTCAAAGCCAGCAAATGGTTGCGCAAATTAATGCTGAAATTGATATTGTGAAGCTTTTCAGCAAGCCGGATTATGACCCTGTATTTGCATATGACCCCGAAGGCTCGATTGAGGATTTGCTGGATTATTGGGGGCGTATGGTCAAAATATATTATGATGCGGGCACTGGCCTGATTGAACTACGGGTTAATGCATTCACCGCGGATGATGCACAGCGTATTGCGCAAGAGATTTTCGATTCTAGTTCGCTGATGATCAACGAGCTTTCGGCGATAGCCAGGGAAGACAGCACCAGATATGCCAAGGAAGAGCTGGAAGCGGCCCGGGATCAAATAAAAATATCTCGCCAGGACCTAACCCTTTTCAGGGCAGAAACCCAAATCGTAGACCCAACTGCGGATGTTCAGGGGCAGATGGGGTTGCTGACGACATTAGAAGGGCAATTGGCGGAAACATTAATCGAACTTGATTTGCTGGTTGAAGTCACCCGGGCAAATGATCCGCGTATTGAACAAGCCAAGCGCAAAATACTGGTTATCCAGAAACGCATTGAAGCGGAACGCAATAAATTTGGCTTTGGTGATGAAAATAGCACCACTACATTTTCAGCCTTGGTTGGCCAGTATGAAGCATTGGTCGTTGATCGTGAATTTGCCGAACAAAGGTACCTTGCGGCACGCGCATTATACGAGTCTGCGCTTGCGGAATCGCGCCGGAAAAGCCGGTATCTTGCAGCTTATGTGAAGCCGACCTTGGCAGAGACCGCCGAATATCCCAAACGATTATTGCTGGTTCTGGCGATCAGTTTGTTTTTGACAATGTCGTGGGCAATTCTGGTTCTGATCAGCTACAGCATCAAAGATCGGCGATAGCAAAAGCATGATACGTCTTGAAAACCTTTGCAAAACGTATTTTGTGAATGGCGCGCACACAACGGTAGCCGACAATATCAACGCGGTGTTTCCAGACAAAACAAGTGTGGCCCTTCTGGGCCGTAATGGTGCAGGTAAATCAAGCCTTTTGCGTATGGTTGCCGGCACGATGAACCCCAGTAGCGGGCAAGTGAAGTTTACCGGCACAATTTCATGGTCGGTGGGGTTTGCCGGTAGTTTTCATCCTGATTTATCGGGGGCGCAAAATACACGTTTTGTCGCCCGTATTTACGGCGTTGATAGTGATTTGCTGATTGATTACGTAAAGGATTTTTCAGAACTGAAATATCATTTCAATCTGCCAGTGCGAACATATTCTTCAGGCATGCGCGCCCGCTTGGCGTTTGGCGTCTCAATGGGTATCCAGTTCGACACGTATCTTGTGGATGAGGTCACGGCCGTAGGCGATGCCGCATTCCGCGAAAAATGCGTTTCTGTATTTAAAGAGAGGATGAAAGACAGCGGCGCGATCGTGGTCTCGCATTCAATGCCGGTCATCCGAAGCATGTGTAGTGCAGGTGCGGTTCTGGAAAACGGCAAACTAAAGTACTTTGACGATTTGGAAGAGGCGATTACCGAGCATAATCGAAATATGCAGGTATGAAGGTTATTTGGGGGTAGCGGTTCGGTTTGATCTACTGCCTTCAGGGTAATTATACCTTAAAATCGTATTAAAATTTAATTCATCTTTTAATTTTATGCTACTATAAACTTGGCAATATTTGCCTGGTAGCCTATGAAAAAATGAACTGCTTAAGAAGATTAACACCGTCCATTTTATCAAGACAGGTCCAGTGTATGCCTGACACATAAAGGAACAATTGATATGCCTTCTTTGATGCACATTTTCAGCAGAGTGTTGTTTTTTTTCCAATACCCGGTCGCGCGTTTGTATGTATCACTACTATCTGAAAAAAAACGCCTGCAATCAATTGGTAAACGATCACGGATTTTATGGGAAAACGAGCTTCAGGGCAGAAGTATACTTTTGCTGGCACTTTATGAAAAAGGGGTGCTGCGCCCGGATATACAACGGTTGCTGAAACAGGCAAAAGCGCAGGGTATGTTTGTACTTTGCGTGAATACGCTAAAGTTGAAAGATCCGGATCAATATAAAGATATTATCGACTGCTATATTGAAAAATTCAATTTCGGTCGGGATTTCAGCAGTTACAAGACCGGGTTTTTACATATATATAAACGTGGTTGGGAAACCGAATGCGCCCGCGTTTTGATGGCGAACGACAGCGTTTTTTACACCAGCAAAGGCTTGAAAAAGTTTCTAAAAGACATGGTGGAAACTGATGTAGAGGTTCTGGGGAGCACGGA
>DAOUQS010000003.1 GCA_030625465.1 Amylibacter sp.
TGCAATTTTGCGCAAAATTTGCCGGATCGGCAGTGCCGCTTTTGATAAAGCCGGTAACCTGTTTCATGCGGGTCTTCCCCTGAATGAAGCCTTTCGCGCCTTTAAAATCGCACTTCTGCAAGAAGGCGCCGAAGATGTACCCTATCTTGTCGGTGCCGTAGGGCAGGGCGGGTACGGCGATGTTATCTCGCCGCCCGGTGATGCCCCCTTGCGAAATGGTGATATTTTGATGCTGGATACAGGGGCCAGCTTGCAGGGCTATTTCTGTGATTTTGACCGTAATTTTGCAATTGGTCGCGCGGATGATGCCGCCAAACAGGCCTATGAAACCTTGTGGCAGGCAACCCAAACAGGCTTGCAGGCCGCACGGGCAGGGGCCACTTGCGCGGATTTGTTTCACGCTATGCACAAAACCTTTGGGGGTGGCAGATCAAACGTTGGGCGTTATGGCCACGGGTTGGGCATTCAGTTGACAGAACACCCTTCAATTGCATCTTTTGACCACACGGTTTTGCAACCGGGCATGGTGATGACGTTGGAGCCAAGCCTGACAATTTCAAAAGGTAAAATGATGGTGCATGAGGAAAATATTTTGATCACGGATGGCGCGCCTGTCTTGCTGACGAAACGCGCCCCTGCTGAACTGCCGGTAATCATATGAAGGTGGCGTTTGAAAGTGACGGCGGCTATGGCGCCAAGTCTGCAATCGGTGTGATTGTCCTGTCCACTGATGAAACGCTGGAGCCGGAGTTGCGCCAAATCACGGCGCAACCGGATGCCAGCATCTACCACAGCCGCATTCCGTTTGATGCCAATGTGACCCCGGAAACTTTGGCGCGGATGGAAACCGCCTTGCCGGCCTCATTGGGATTATTCCCGACACATACCCGTTTTCGTGCGATAGGATTTGGCTGCACTTCGGGTGCTACAGTGATCGGGGCCGCCCGTGTGGCGCAGATTGTGCAAGAACAATTCCCGGATACATCCGTAACCGATCCGATTTCAGCGGTCATTGCCGCCTGTCATGCGTTGGGGGTAAAACGGTTGGGAATGCTGACGCCATATCGCATGGATGTGTCGGCCGCGATGTGCGATTTATTAGAGGCCAATGGCATAAAGATCAGTGCGTTTGCGTCCTTTGAAGAAGAGCAAGACCGCAAGGTTGCACGGATTGCGGAAAGTTCGGTTTATCAAGGTATGATGCAGGTGGGTGCGGGTGATTGCGATGCGGTGTTTGCATCTTGCACCAACCTGCGCACATTCGGCATCATCAAAGCGGCAGAGGCGGCGTTGGGCAAGCCGGTGATTTCCAGTAACTCAGCGTTTGGCTGGCATTTGCACCGCTTGGCAGGCATCACCGGGCCCATAGCTGGCCCCGGTCAGTTGTTCAGCCTTTAACTGTCCGCTTTTTTTGCTGCCGGTTTTTTCTTGACGGCAGGTTTCTTTTTGGCAGCAGGCTTTTTCTTCGCTGCCGGTTTCTTCTTTGCAGGGGCTTTCTTTTTCGGTGCCGCTTTGCGCTTGCCTTTGCTGGCCGCTTTGGCGTTCACCAGTTCAACCGCCTGTTCCAGCGTTATATCAGTGGGCTCGATGTCTTTGGGCAAGGTAGCATTTATCTTGCCCCATTTCACATAAGGGCCGTAACGGCCATCCATCACGTTCAGATCGCCACCTTCATCGGGATGTTCGCCCAGTTCTTTCAGCGGTGTGGCCGCGGCCCCGCGTCCGGTTTTATTGGCCTTTTCGGTGATCAGTTCAACCGCACGGTTCATGCCGATAATGAACACCTCTTCAGGGTCTTTGATATTGGCATAGATTTTCTGGGCGGTTTTTTTGCCCTCTTCCAGCGGCTTTTGCCACATCACATATGGGCCATAACGCCCGATGGCGGCATCAATATAACCGCCTTCAGGGTGATCGCCGACCCGGCGCGGCAGCGATAGCAGCAACAATGCGCGTTCCAGATCAACGGCTGACAGGTCGCTGCCTTTGGTGATTGATGCGCGTGGCGGTTTGGGGGCTTCTTCGGTTGCTTCACCGCGTTGCACGTATGGTCCAAAGCGGCCTGTGCGCAATGTGATAGCTAACCCGTTTTCATCTTTTCCCAGCTCTTTACCGTCAGGCCCGGCAATATCGCCGCCTTCAACCTCGCCGGTGATAGGGCGTGTGTAGCGGCATTCAGGGTAGTTGGAACAGCCGATAAAGGCCCCGCCTGATCGTGCGGTGCGCATGGATAAGCGGCCATTTCCGCAGTTTTTACAGATCCGCGGATCAGAGCCGTCTTCGGTTGGCGGAAACAGATGAGGCTCCAGGAATTCGTTAATTTTTTCCAGCACTTCGGTGATCCGCAAGTCTGCGGTTTCAGCAATTGCAGCAGAAAAATCACGCCAGAAACGGCCCAGAACATCTTTGTAGTTTTCGCGGCCACCGGAAATATCATCCAGCTCTTCTTCCAGTCCGGCAGTGAAATCATAGCCGACATATTTGCGGAAATAACTTTCCAGAAATGCGGTTACAAGACGGCCCTTATCCTCGGGGATCAGGCGTTTGTTTTCCGTGCGCACATATTCGCGGGTCTGGATTGTCGTAACGATTGAGGCATAGGTTGACGGGCGCCCGATGCCTAGTTCCTCCATGCGTTTAACCAGTGATGCTTCGGTGTAACGCGGCGGCGGCTGGGTGAAATGCTGTTCTGGTGTGACGGATTTTTTATCGGTCTGATCACCTGAAGTCATTTGTGGTAAACGCTTGTCATTGTCATCGATAACCGCATCATCGCGACCTTCTTCGTAAACCTTTAGAAAGCCTTCAAAAACAACAACTTGACCTGTTGCACGTAAGCCAACCTGACCATCGTCAGAGGCAATATCAACCGTGGTGCGTTCCATGCGTGCGCTGGACATCTGGCTGGCAATTGTGCGTTTCCATATCAGGTCATAAAGCTTGCGTTGATCAGCCTCTAGGCGGGCCAGACTATCGGGCTTGGCAGTCATATCCGTCGGGCGGATACATTCGTGGGCCTCTTGCGCATTCTTGACTTTGTTTTTGTAAACGCGCGGTTCTTTTGACACAAAATCCGCACCGTAGAAATCTTTGATCGCCGCGCGCGCGGCGGTCAGGGCTTCGGGGGCCATATCAATGCCGTCGGTCCGCATATATGTGATGTAACCCGCTTCATACAGGCGTTGTGCCACCGACATGGTTTGGCGTGCGCCAAAGCCAAACTTGCGGCTGGCTTCCTGTTGCAGGGTCGAGGTCATAAACGGGGCCGATGGGTTGCGGATGGCAGGCTTGGCTTCGACCGATGCAATGGTCAGATCGCGCGAGTTTATGGCTTGTACCGCAAGCTCTGCCGCAGCTGCGTTTTCAATATCGAACTTTTCAAGCTTCTTGCCGGCAAGGGTGCGTAAGTTGGCTTCAAATGTCTGGCCGCGCGGGGTTGTCAGCACGGCTTTTACCGACCAGTATTCGCGATTTTTGAAAGCTTCGATTTCCATTTCGCGTTCAACGATCAGGCGTAATGTTACGGATTGCACCCGGCCTGCGGATTTTGCACCGGGCAATTTGCGCCATAGAACCGGCGACAGGTTAAAGCCCACCAGATAATCCAGTGCGCGCCGTGCAAGATAGGCCTCGACCAGTTCCATATCCACATCACGCGGATTTTTCATCGCAGTTGTGACCGCGGATTTGGTGATGGCGTTGAACACAACGCGGCTGACGGGAGTGGATTTATTGATCGCTTTACGCTTGCGCAAAGTTTCTTCCAGATGCCACGAAATTGCTTCACCTTCACGGTCCGGGTCGGTCGCGAGGATCAGTTCGTTGTCGTCTTTCAGTGCGTCCACAATTGCCTTGATGTGCTTTTTACTGTCGGTCGCAACTTCCCATTTCATGTCAAAATCATTGTCGGTATCAACCGAGCCGTTTTTTGGTGGCAAGTCACGCACGTGGCCGTAAGAGGCTAAAACGATGTAATCATCCCCAAGGTATTTATTGATGGTTTTAGCCTTGGCGGGGGACTCTACGACAACAACTGGCATTCAATTTCCTTAACGATTCATGGGTGTCCATTCGGCGTAATAGATGTGTTGCCTTGGGGTGTATTGTCAATGGGCTGATTTTAAAGGCGGCCTTTTGATCAGGGGATGAGGTAATCTGGCCGCTAACTTGCCAGTGCCAGCAAGCCGCCAGGATGGCGTTCAATGCGGCCTTGCAGTTCCAGATCCATCAGATGTTGTGACACGGTGCGTGCAGGCATACCGCTGTCGCGGATCACAATATCTTCGGTAACAGCGGTGGCACTAAGGAGGGTCATAATTCTTGCGTGGGCTTCAGCGGTCGGGATATCCATGACCTTGTTGTGCGCGATGATTTTTGTTTGCGCAGGTTGTTCGGGCAAGGCAAGTGCGTCAATCACATCTTTGGCGGAACGCACTAATGCCGCCCCGTCGCGGATCAGGAAATTGCATCCGGCCGCACGCCCGTCAAACGGGTGGCCCGGTACGGCCATAACATCACGCCCTATATCCAAAGCATGACGTGCGGTGATCAGGCTGCCAGAGCGCGCCGCCCCTTCCATCACCACAACCGCTTGCGCGATACCTGCGATAATACGGTTGCGCATGGGAAAATGGCGGGCTTGCGGGATCAGGCCTGCGGGCTGTTCCGACAAAAGGATGCCGTTTTCCGGAATGTCTTGGTAAAGCTGTTGGTTTTCGCGGGGGTAATAGACATCCAAACCACCAGCCACAACGGCAATGGTGCCCTGTTTCAGCGTCGCTTTGTGGGCGGCCGCATCAATGCCGCGTGCCAGTCCAGAGACCACGCTGAAGCCTGCCTCTGCCAGACCTGTCGCCATAATATGGGTCATGCGACGCCCCAGACTTGATGCATTGCGCGCCCCCACAAGGGCGATAACCGGCTTGGCAAGGCAGGCAATATTGCCCTTGGCCCACAGCAGGGGTGGCGCATCAGAGGTTTCAGCCAAAAGTGCGGGGTAATCCGCGGTGCCGAAACATATGGGGCGATAGCCTTTGTGCTGCGCTTCCATAAGTTCGGCTTCGGCGGCATCGAACGGGCAGACCGCATAATTGCGAACGCCCGCCTGTTTGGCAATCCCGGGAAGTGCATCAATCGCGGCTGTAACCGTACCATGGCTGCGCATCAGGCGGTGAAAAGTGGCGGGGCCCACGCGCCGCGATCGGATCAGGCGGATCCAGTTGATATAATCGGTCTGGGTTTGGGGGTGTTGGCTCGGGGGTGGTGTGATTTCTGTCATACCACAACCTTGCCAGATCGTTGTTAACAGATGATTAATCGCTTCAAAGCTTTTTCGTCATCACCAGACAGGGCAGGGGATAAGGCTTTGTTAAAGTATCCAGCATGATGGTTTCCATACCTTTTTTCTGCCACCCCACTTTTTCATAAAATGCGATGGCGCGGGTGTTTTTTGCATTTACATCCAGCTTTGCCGTGCTGTGGCCTGCGGTGCGGATACGTTCCAGACCATCGGTGATTAGAATGGTGGCGGCCCCTGTGCCCTGGGCTTTGGGGGTGACATAAAGCTGGTAAATCTCGGGGCCTTTGGTGATGCAAAACCCCAAGGGGGTGCTAGGTGCGCCGACAACACGGATATCGTCGAAATAGTCGGACAGGCGGATTGCGAAGCTTTCCAGTGTGCGGATTGCGGTCAGGGATGCGGGCACATCGGCCGCGTGTGCAACCTGCCATCCGTCATACCAAAGCCGGGCAAGGGCGGGCAGTTCGGATCGGGTTGCTTTGCGGATGGTGTATTGCATTTGGGGCTGCCTTTGCTGTGTGAAGAGTGATTGATGTGGCTGATAAATACTAAATTAGTTTACTGGTTTAGGTGCCGGAAAAAATATACCTGAAACTGACATCTGCGGGATCATATCTTGCTGCCCCCAACCGTCAGCCCACCGATCAACAACGTCGGTTGGCCCACACCCACAGGCACCCATTGGCCTGCCTTGCCGCAGTTGCCCATGCCGGGATCAAGTTTCATATCATTGCCAATGGCGCGGATGTTTTTAAGTGCAGTAGCACCATCCCCGATCAAGGTAGCCCCTTTGACAGGTGCGCCGATCTTGCCGTTCATAACGCGGTAGGCCTCGGTGCAGGAAAATACGAACTTGCCGTTGGTAATATCGACCTGCCCGCCGCCAAAGCCCACGGCATAAATGCCGTCTTTGATCTGTGCCACAATATCCTCGGGCGGGGTATCACCGCCCAGCATATATGTATTGGTCATACGCGGCATTGGCGTGTGTGCATAACTTTCACGCCGTCCGTTTCCTGTGGGTTCTACCCCCATCAGGCGCGCGTTTTGGCGGTCTTGCATCAGACCCACCAGAATGCCGTCCTCGATCAGGGTGTTCTTGCTCGATTGTGTACCCTCATCATCAAAACTGATTGAACCGCGACGATCGGGGATGGTGCCATCGTCCAGCACAGTCACCCCCTTGGCGGCGACCCGCTGTCCCATCAGCCCTGCAAAAGCCGAGGTTTTTTTGCGGTTGAAGTCGCCCTCCAACCCATGCCCCACCGCCTCATGCAGCAAAATGCCCGGCCAGCCGTTACCAAGGGCCACGTCAAACGCGCCGGCAGGTGCAGGTTCGGCCTCTAGATTAACCAGCGCTATGCGCAGGGCCTCTTGTGCGGTGACTTTCCAGTTATCCGCGCGCATCAGTCCGGACAGACCATGCCGCCCGCCACCGCCTGCGCTGCCGGTTTCGCGGCGGCCATTTTGTTCCACGATAATACTGACGTTCAACCGTGTCAGCGGGCGACTGTCGCGCACGCGGGTGCCCTCGGGGCGTAAAATCTCGACCTCTTGCAGGGATGCAGTCAGTGAGGCCGAAACCTGTATCACCCGCTTGTCCAGACTGCGGGCGTAATCGTCGATTTCCTTCAGCGTGTTGATCTTCACTGAAAATTCCGCGTCCGCCATCGGGTCGGCATCGGTATAAAGCCGTTGATTGGTCGGTGTAGGTGCGTCGGCCCAAGTGCCACCCCCGCTGCCCACAGCCAATCGCGCGGTTTCAGCCGCACGTTTCAATGCGTGAATGCTCATCTCCGTGGAATGCGCATAGCCTGCGGTTTCCCCACGCACAGCGCGCAGTCCAAAACCTTCCGATGCGTCATAGGACGCTGTCTTTAACTTTCCATCATCATAAACCAGCGCCTCCGACCGACGGCGTTCCAGGAATAATTCACCGTCATCGGCCCCGTGAACGGCTTCGCGCAGCACCTTAAGCGCTACATTTTCATCAAAAGCGGTCTCAAACGGGGTAAAAGGTTTGGTTTTACTGGTCAAAACGGAATGTCCTTGATAGGTGTCTACTTTATGAAGTGGCACAATAGTGCAAAGTGAAAGCTTGTCTTGCGAGCGATATTATGGTTTTTCAGCGCAAGGACACAATAGGGGATTCTGTCGTTTGTTGCGATTTGGGTCTTAAGGGGGGCGTTAAGCCCATAGAGAAAACGGGAATGAACGTATGTCAGTAGCAAAGATTTTCAATACAATTTCAATGGCTTTGACCGGCCTTATGGTTGCTGGCAGCGTATATGCGCAAGAAGCTACGGCAGATATGGCGCGTATCGGGAAGCCGTCACAGGATGGCGTGAACTTCCAGACGCCGGGCACAGAACTGGCGCGTGATCAAATATGGGTGGATACATTCATCCTTTATATTATTACCGCAATCTCGGTTTTCGTGACAGCATTGCTGATTTACGTGATTTTCCGTTACAATAGCAAAGCCAACCCGAAGCCTTCAACATTCACGCATAATTCCGCATTGGAAATTGGCTGGACTTTGGTTCCGATCATTATCCTGATCGCGATTATTCCACCGTCTTTGACATTGCTGTTCAAGCAGCAGGAAATTCCAACCGCCGACATCACGATCAAGGCTACAGGCAACCAGTGGTACTGGACATATGACTATGTCGATGAAGGTTTTGAGTTTGACAGCTACATGATCGGTAGTCCAGCCACCATGGAAGAGGGCCAAGAAGACAATGCGTACAAAAGAACGCCTGTTGTTATGGCCGCTTTGAAAGCGGCAGGCTACAACGAAGACGAGTTTCTGCTGGCGACCGACACAGCCGTTGTGGTGCCTGTTAATAAAACCATCGTGATGCAAGTGACAGCCTCTGACGTGATCCATTCATGGGCCATTCCTGCCTTTGGTGTGAAGCAAGACGGTGTTCCGGGTCGTTTGGCGCAGCTTTGGTTCAAGGCTGAAAAAGAAGGTTTGTACTTCGGCCAGTGTTCAGAGCTATGCGGCAAAGACCATTCGTACATGCCGATTACCGTGAAGGTGGTTTCCGAAGACGACTATGAGATCTGGCTTGAAGAAGCCCTTTCGGAATATGCCGACGCAGGTACACCGCGCGCTGTAAAAGTCGCAAGCGCTAACTAATCCAACCCCAGCTGCGGGCCTATCAGGGCCCGCTTCGCCATTTTGGATGATGAAATGACAGACGCTAGTTTAGTAGATACAGGGCCGGAAACGGACTTTACCGATTATATCGCGCTTCTAAAGCCGCGCGTTATGTCTTTGGTTGTCTTCACTGCTCTTGTTGGTTTGCTGGTGGCACCTGTTTCGGTCAATCCGGTTATCGCTTTCGCCTCTGTTTTGTTTATCGCCATCGGTGGTGGTGCATCGGGTGCGCTGAACATGTGGTGGGAATCCGATATTGACGCGGTGATGAAACGCACCCAGGGGCGACCTATTCCATCAGGACGGGTGACCAGAAGCAACGCGCTGATCTTTGGTCTGTGGTTGTCGGTTATTGCCGTGGGCATGCTGGGCCTGACATCCAACTATCTGGCGGCAGGCCTTCTGGCCTTCACAATCTTTTTCTATGCGGTGATATACACCATGTGGCTGAAACGCACGACGCCGCTGAACATCGTGATCGGCGGGGCGGCAGGGGCCTTTCCCCCGATGATCGGCTGGGCTGTGGCGACAGGTAGTATCGGCATTGAAAGCATTTTGATGTTCGCGCTGATATTCATGTGGACACCACCGCATTTCTGGGCGCTTGCCCTGTTTATGAACGATGATTACACCAAGGCAGGCGTGCCGATGCTGACCGTGACCCACGGGCGGTGTGTGACCCGCAATAACATTCTTGGCTACACGATCGCACTGGTGCCTGTCGCAATAAGTGTGTCTTTTACCAGCATTGGCGGGCCGATTTATTTCGCCGCAGCACTTGTGCTGAACGCGCTGTTCCTGAAAGGCGCATACGACATCTGGAAACGCACCGAGGCGCAGGCCGAAGCGGATAAGTTTGCCACAGAACGCAAGGTGTTTCGCATCTCGCTATACTATCTGTTCGGACATTTCGCGTTCCTGCTGATCGAGGCAACCGCCAAAGGGTTTGGCATAAACTGGGCCGCTTGGCCGCAGTGGTTTTAATCATGTCGGGCGCAAACAGCAACATAAGTGATCGTCGCAAACGCAATAACCTGATGCTTGGTGGCGTGCTGCTGGGCTTTGTCGCTTTGGTCTTTTTGATCACTGTGGCGAAGATGATGAACGGTGCAGGGGATGTTGCCAATAGCAAACGTGTCCCGGTAACGGAGCAATCCGAATGAGCCAGGATAAAAACACCAAAATGCTGATCCGCCTTAGCGGTCTGGTTTGCACCATGCTGGCACTGTCGTTCGCCGCGGTTCCGTTTTATAACTGGTTTTGCCGTGTTACGGGTTTCGGCGGTGTGACACAAATCGCGGCAGAGGCCAGTGATCGCGTGCTTGATCAATCCATCCAGATCCGCTTTGACGGCTCGCTAGAGCGCGGCATGCCCTGGACGTTCAAGCCGGAACATACCACGATGGAGCTGAAAATTGGCGAAACCGGTCTGGCCTTCTATGAAGCCTATAACCCGACTGACAAAGTCATAGCAGGCACGGCAAGCTACAATGTTTTCCCGTATTCTGCCGGCGCATATTTCACCAAAATTGACTGTTTTTGTTTTCAGATGCAGGTCTTGCAACCGGGTGAGCGGGTCATGATGCCTGTCACATTTTATGTTGACCCTGACATTCTTGAAGACGAAGATGCCAAATACGCGAATACCATCACGTTAAGTTACACGTTTCACGTAACAGATTTACCTGAAAAACAAGCAAGCCTTGCTATTAGCGGGCAAACCGACATAAATACGACGCAATAAACAAGGGGATACCACACATGGCGCATGAAAAAAATCATGACTACCACATCTTGCAACCCAGCATCTGGCCTTTTATGGGCGCGATGGGTGCTTTCATCATGCTTGTGGGCGCTGTCCTATGGATGGGCGAGATCACACCATACCCGTTTTTCATCGGGCTTGCTGTTGTTCTTTATGTGATGTTCTCTTGGTGGACTGAAGTTGTGGATGAGGCCCATGTCGGCGATCATACACCGGTTGTCACCATCGGCCTGCGCTATGGCATGCTTTTGTTCATCATCTCGGAAGTGATGTTCTTCGCGGCATGGTTCTGGACTTTCTTCAAACACGCGCTTTACCCGATGACAGAAGGCTCGCCCTATATTGATGGCGTCTGGCCACCTGTCGGGATTGAAACCTTTGACCCTTGGCATCTGCCATTGATCAATACGCTGATCTTGCTGTGTTCCGGTTGTTTTTGTACATGGGCGCACCACGCTATCGCGCATGACAATGACCGTGCCGGCCTGAAAAAAGGCCTGATCGGCGCAGTTCTGCTGGGTGTTTTGTTCACCGTATTCCAGGCCTATGAATACAGCCACGCGGCCTTTGGTTTCTCCGGCAATATCTATGGTGCCACATTCTTTATGGCGACCGGTTTCCACGGTTTCCACGTTGTCGTCGGAACCATCTTCTTGTTCGTATGTTATATGCGCGCACGGGCCGGACACTTCACACAGGAAAAACATACTGGGCTGGAAGCGGCTGCATGGTACTGGCACTTCGTTGACGTTGTCTGGTTGTTCCTGTTCTTCGCAGTATACATCTGGGGCGGTTAATCCTACCCGATTTAGAATTCAACATGAAAAGGCGCGAAGTTATTTTCGCGCCTTTTTCTATGGATATGATCTGCCGAAAATCAGGCAACTTAGATTTGGCAAGCCAAGCCCCCGTATGTATTTTGTGGGCAAAGGGGTTGAACAAGATTATGCCGAAGCTGCAAGTTGGTACGGCAAAGTCGCAGCCCAAGGCGATGAAGGTGCTAAAACTAAGCTTGAAGAAATGTACGCAAACGGTCAGGCTAAGGCTAAGGAATAGTTTTTAGGTATACTCTAGATGAGATTTCAGGATGAGATATTTGGATCTGAAGCGCAAAAAACTGTTGCCACGCGGGCCCGCGATTTATGGCGAACTTATAAAAATGATGGGCGCTATTCCTACAATGGCCGTGCCGTTGTCCTGACTGAATGTGAAGGCGACGATACAGCCGATTTGCTGATCTCGCTTACACAAGCGCAAGGCGCTACAGCTTGCCTTTTCCTACCGCGGGCCCAATCTGAAAAGATGCAAAATGCAATTCGGGCTTCAGGCTTGTCCAGCAATTTATGGACAATGTGTAGGGGGCAAAAATCCACATATGACGCCGCAAATAGAATTTTAAACACATATAGCCTGCCCGAAGATTTAACCGTTGAATGCCTTTCACAGGATACTGAAACGCATTTTGTAGAAAGTTTTGCATCTATGGTAACAGACTGTGGTGTTCTGGTGATGTCAGGTCGGGTAATGCGTGGTTTGGATATTCCGGGTGTAACCTTGGCGGCTATTGATGGCGCAGGAAATCCCGTTGCCAGCGCATGGGGGTATAAATGTTATCACGAAAAAAGTGGTTATGCAGATCATGCCTTTTGGGGCGGATTATCCTGTCGTAAAGATCGCCGCGGTCACCGCATAGCACTTATTCTGGGGGCAATGAGTATCGTGCGATTATGGGATGAATTTCAGGTGCGCGGGTTTTGTACAGGTGTTGCGGCAGGAAATACCGCATCATTTTCGGTATGTGAAAAGCTGGGCATTTCACCCTCGGATTACGTTGGTTTTGGTATTACAGACCCCGCGATGTTTCAAGGCGGCTCGTTGACCCGATAACGCAGCTTTGTGTCTTGGACTTGGTATCGTTCTAAGGTATTGGATCATGGGTTATCCAAGCAGGTGATGAAATGACCAAACGTATGATTTTTCCGATAATCTTAGGCCTGACAGGCATCGCAATCCTGTTGTACCTTGGCACATGGCAAGTGCAGCGTATGGCTTGGAAAAATACCATGCTGGCACAAATCTCGGCGCGGATCGCGGCAGAGCCTGCCGACTTGCCTGCCAAACCAAATCCGGAGTTTGACAACCGCCTGTCGGTGCGCGTTAAAGCTTTGATAGGTTTCGATGAGGCGCATGTGATATTTTCCACCAAACGCGCAGGGCCGGGGTTTCTGGTTATTGTACCGGCTTTGACAAAACCGGATGGCAGGCGGGTATTGATTGATATGGGCTTTGTCCCCGAAGCACAGAAAAAAACCGTGCGCAAACCGCAAACAGTGACCATTGTCGGCAATATCTTGTGGCCGAATGAGGTGGATAGCTACACGCCTGATCCCAACATGGAAAAGAATATCTGGTTTGCCCGCGATGCCCCGAAACTTGCGCATCATTTCGGCACTGAATCCTTTTTGATTGTCGCCCGCACAATCGAGACGGGCGATTATGGCACCACCCCGCAGCCCATCGGCCTGAATATCCCGAATAACCATATGGAATATGCAATCACGTGGTTTTCACTGGCTCTTGTCTGGTTTGGGATGACACTCTATCTGCTTTACCGTATCAAACAGAAAACAGTTTAACCTAGGAACAAAACTGATGAAGTATATCTCGACCCGTGGCCAATCCCCGGCGCTGACATTTGAAGAGGCCATGTTATCGGGCCTTGCACGCGATGGTGGGCTTTATGTGCCCGAGGAATGGCCGATGCTGACGCAAGATCAAATTGCGGGCTTTGCGGGTCAATCCTATGAACAGGTGGCT
The DNA here is from genome assembly GCA_030625465.1 of Amylibacter sp. GTDB lineage: Bacteria > Pseudomonadota > Alphaproteobacteria > Rhodobacterales > Rhodobacteraceae > Amylibacter. Next base: position 13,051 of record DAOUQS010000003.1, read on the forward strand.
TATGCAGTGATGAAACCTTTTGTTGGCGACACGTTCACCGACATAGAGTTCATGGAGATCATCCAGAAGGCCTATGCGGGTTTTGCCCACACGGCGCGTTGCCCGTTAGTGCAGCTGGATGAAAACCACTTCCTGCTGGAACTGTTTCACGGGCCTACACTGGCGTTCAAGGATGTGGCCATGCAACTGATCGGCCAGATGTTTCAGGTCGCCCTGAAGCGCCGTGGTGAGCGGGTAACGATTGTGGGGGCTACATCGGGTGATACCGGTTCTGCTGCCATTGAAGCCTTCAAGGGGTTGGATGCGGTCGATGTGTTTATCATGTTCCCTGACGGGCGCGTGTCCGACGTGCAACGCCGCCAGATGACCACACCCGATGAAAGCAATATCCATGCGCTGGCCGTGGCAGGTGACTTTGACGATTGCCAAGCCCGCCTGAAAGATATGTTCAACGATTTTGATTTCCGTGACGGGGTTAAACTGGCTGGTGTCAATAGCATCAACTGGGCGCGTGTGATGGCGCAGGTGGTGTATTACTTCACCTCTGCCGTGTCCTTGGGTGCGCCACACCGCAAAGTATCGTTTACTGTGCCTACGGGCAATTTCGGCGATATTTTCGCGGGCTACGTGGCCAAACGCATGGGGCTGCCAATAGATCGCCTGGTGATTGCCACCAATCAAAACGACATCCTGCACCGCACATTGCAATCGGGTGAACACACCAAAATGGGTGTCACACCTTCGATCAGCCCGTCAATGGATATCGAGGTCAGCTCTAATTTCGAACGTCTGTTGTTTGACCTTTATGACCGCGAGGGTGATGCGATTGTACAGTTAATGGATGCGCTGAAAAATGATGGCACATTTACGCTGTCACAAGGGGCCACGCAGAAACTACATGACGAATTTGACAGCGGTAGTTGTTCCGAGGCGGAAACCTCGGCCCAGATCAAACGCGCGTATAACGATGTCGGCGAAGTGCTGTGCCCGCATTCGGCGATTGCGGTGAAGGTTGCGGATAGCGTTGTGCGCGATGAAACCGTACCAATGATTACACTGGCCACCGCACATCCCGCCAAATTCCCGGCAGCGGTTGAAGCCGCTTGCGGGGTCATCCCCGAACTACCCGCGCGTATGGGCGATCTGTTCAGCAAGGCAGAGCGTATCACCAAGGTTGATAACGATCTGGGTGCAATAGAAACTATCATTCGTGAAAGGATCGGCGCGTGAGTGTTGAACTGACCACATTACCGAACGGTTTTCGCATCGTTTCGGAATATATGCCCGGCCTGCAATCCGCATCCCTTGGGGTGTGGGTCTCTGCAGGTGGACGCCATGAACGTATTGACCAGAACGGCATCGCGCATTTTCTGGAACATATGGCGTTCAAAGGCACCAAGCGGCGCAACGCGTTGCAAATCGCCGAAGCGATTGAAGATGTGGGCGGGTTTATCAACGCCTACACCAGCCGCGAGGTCACTGCCTATTATGTGCGGGTGTTGCAAAATGACGTGCCACTGGCGTTTGATGTGATCTCTGACATCGTGCTGAACTCTATTTTTGACCCGCGTGAAGTTGATATTGAACGCGGTGTGATTTTGCAGGAGATCGGCCAGTCGCTGGACACGCCCGACGATATTATCTTTGATTGGCTGCAAGAGGTATCGTACCCCGACCAGCCGTTTGGGCGCACAATTCTAGGCCCGACCGAGCGGGTTGAAAACTTCACCCGTGAAAATTTGCAGGAATTTGTCAGCCAGAACTATGTGCCGGACCAGATGATACTGGCCGCCGCAGGTGCTGTGGATCACGCCGAACTGGTGCGTATGGCGGAAAAAACCTTTGGTTATCTGCCAAGCGGAAAAGGTCTGATTGCACAACCTGCACTATACAAGGGCGGCGAACACCGTGTGATCAAAGATCTGGAACAGGCCCATTTTGCCCTGTCACTGGAAACTGTCAGCTATATGAGCGATGACATCTACACAGGCCAGGTCTATGCGGTCGCCATGGGTGGCGGCATGTCTTCGCGTCTGTTCCAGGAAGTCCGCGAAAAACGTGGGCTATGCTATACGATCTATGCGCAGGCGGGGTCCTATTCGGACACGGGTGCGCTGACGATCTATTCAGGCACCAGCTGTGATGATGTGGCAGGCTTGTCGGAACTTTGCATCGACGAGCTGAAACGCTCGGCTGATGATATGACACAGGCCGAAATAGACCGTGCGCGCAACCAGATGAAAGCAGGACTTTTGATGGGTCTGGAAAGCCCCGCATCGCGTTGCGAACGTCTGGCCCGTATGGTGGGCATCTGGGGTCGTGTGCCTGATCTGGATGAGGTTGTGGGCAAAATTGATGCGGTCACGGTGCAGTCGGTAACAGATTACGCCCAACGCCTGTGCGAAAAATCAGCCCCTTCCGTGGCCCTATATGGCCCTGTGGAACAAACGCCGGACGTTGATACGCTGGCCGATAGATTGGTGGCTTAATCTGATGTTTGTGCGAAAATCCAGAGTTATGATCGAAACGGAGCGGCTGACCTTGCGTTTGCCGATACCAAAAGATCATTTTAATTGGGTTGATTTGCGCAAAAACAGTATTGAGTATCTGACCCCGTGGGAACCGGTTTGGGCGCAGGATCACTTTTCCAAACGCGCCTTCAGCAATCGGGTGTATTGGGCCAAAAAAACCTACGACACAGGGCGCGGTGTGCCGTTGTTTATGTTTCGCCGCACAGACAATGCTTTGGTCGGGGCTATTACGCTGGATAATATCCGTCGCGGGCCAGCGCAAACCGGTACTTTGGGCTACTGGACAGGGCAGGAATTTACCCGCCAAGGCTATATGACCGAGGCGATCAAGGGCATCGTACACTATGCCTTTACCGATCTGGATCTGTCCCGGATCGAGGCCGCCTGTCTGCCGGCCAATGTCCCTTCGCGCGGCGTGCTGGAAAAGTCCGGCTTCAAGTATGAAGGTGTGGCGCAGGCTTATTTGCAAATCAATGGCCGCTGGTGCAACCACGTTTTGTATTCAAACCTGCGCGGTGACCGTCGCGGCAAAACCGATGTGCGTTAGTGGCCGCTAAATACCAGTATCTTAACAGGCAGCATCAAGGCCTGTATCCGCAAGATTAAAGCATGCACAACCCCCACAGCGTCAACCATATGGTAGAACAACCAGCGTGATGTGCTGATGTCATCACTTTCCAAGGCTTCATGGTTATTTGTATAGACGTTTGCAATGCATTTACTGCCGGGTAGTATTTTGTCGATCTGCCCTTCGAAAAGCGGCTTCATAAACACTGTCAGCGTTCCGGGCTTCGGGCGGTCTTGTACATCAACCAACTGGTCGCCGGGGCGAAACTGCCCTGAGGAAATGGCATTTTGCACATCCGTCACAAGCATTGGAATGATTTTATAGGGCTGGGAAAAACAGGTTATTTCCCCAATCATACCGGGTTTGATAACCTGGGCTGCCATTTGCCCAAAACCGGCCTGAAAAATCTGGGCGCCGGCAATTTCGGGGATCAATATGCCCGCTGGTCGCAATAGTGGGTTCACATAATCACCGGGTTGCAGGGCGAACTGTGTGATGGTCCCTGCTGTGCTGGCGTAAACGATGGTCTTGGACAGGCTGACTTCTGCCTCTTTTAACTCTGAAACCGCAGTGGCCCTTCGTGCCGGTAAAAGTAAGGTCACGCGTGCGATCATGGATTTATGTCCGGCAATGGTCGCGTCCAATGTTCCTTGTCTGCCATCACGTGCGGTTTTCAGACGGATAATTTCGCGTTCATTGACGACGGTGGAACCACTGTCGAAAAGCGTTTGTTTCACGTCCAGTTCGTCTTGTGCCTGTTTCACAGAGCCTTCTGCCTGGATGACCACACCGGCTGCCGCATTTAAATCTGACTTTGTGACGACGAGTGCCGCGTCGATTTCTGCAATCCGGTTTTTAGCGGTCTTAACCGCTGCAATCTGTTTTGAAGCATCAAGTTTGAATATCTTGTCACCTGCCTGAATACTTTGGTTATTGGTGACATAAACCTCTTTTACACGTCCGGCACCCTCTGGCAGGATTGTCACCGTCCGGAAAAATGATGTCATATTTGTTGTGGACGGGTGATAGTAGAATACCAAGGTGATCAAGGCGACCGTCAGCATGGCGCAGGCGGTTATCCCGTAGCGCAATTCGTACCACACCGAAAACAGATTAATTTCGACCCCGATACGTTTACCCTGCGCATAACGGCGCACAAGAAAATCCGGAAGAATTGTGAAAAACGCGCAAAACAATAATTCCAGCATCTATTCGGCTTTCTTTTTGGTGGCTTTTTTGGCGGTTGGCTTAACAGGCGGTGTTGCTTTCAGGCTGCTCATTTGCTCAAGCGATTTCGCGATGGAATTCAGTGGCGTTGTGAAATCCGCCATTTTGGCAGAAACTGGCTGCTCTTCTTTTTGATTGGTTATCTGCTCAAGCGAACGGGCAATTGTATTCAATGGTGTGGAAAAATCCGGCAATTTAATGGTAACCAGCAATAATGCCGCTATCCAGAAAATGTTATTATGGGTGATGAGCGACAGAAGCGACAATACACCTACAAGTTGTAATTGTGCATTGTTATACCCGTGCCCCAGATGTTCGGGTAATGCGTGAATTTTGAAGTATATCACACCTGTAATCAGGATTATTGTGATGACAACAACAATCGTTACGGTAAACAGAACATCGGATTGACCGGGTTCTGTAATAAATGCCGGAAGGTGTGGTATACCTTCTGCCAAGCTTGAAGTAGCCATGGATTTCCCCGTTATTTTTTTGAAAGCAATTTATCCGAGCGTGTTTTGGAAAATTACTACCAACATCATTTACCTGAATGCGGGTGATATACAAGCTATACCTGTTTTGCAGGTTGCCGGAATTAATCCAAAGGTATATGATTGCAGTTGAAATTATGCGGCGATTACAATAGCTAATTGGTGGATATGACCTTAGTTCAAGCCAGCCCCGAATTTTTGAAAGCCCTGGAAGCGGAACTGCCTGCGGGTACTGTTGCGGATGTAACCGAAGGGTATCTGCGCGAAGAACGTGGTTTGATACGGGGCAATGCGGCATGTTTGCTGCGCCCGCGTAACACGGCCGAGGTCGCCACCATTGTGCGCCTTTGCAACCAATACCGTGTCGGCATTATCCCTTACGCGGGGGGTACAGGGCTGGTGGGCGGGCAGGTGGCCGACCTTAATCCCGCAGCAATTATAGTCTCGGTCGAGCGTATGGCGGACGTGCGCAAAACCGATATAGCGAATAATACGATCACTGTAGAGGCGGGCGTTATCCTTGCCGACATACAAAAAACCGCAGATGATGTGGACCGGTTGTTTCCGTTGTCACTTGCCTCTGAAGGCAGTTGCCGGATTGGTGGCAATCTTGCGACAAATGCAGGCGGCACGCAGGTTCTGCGCTATGGCAATGCCCGCGATCTGTGTCTGGGGCTGGAAGCGGTTTTGCCCGATGGTTCGATTTATCGCGGGTTGACGGGCTTGCGTAAAGACAACACCGGTTTTGACATTCGAAACCTGCTGGTCGGTTCTGAAGGTGCTTTGGGGATTATCACGGCAGCTACACTGAAACTATACGCCAAACCCAAAGAACTTGCGACCGCGATGGCGGTTGTGCCGTCGCCAAAGGCTGCGGTGGCATTGCTTGGGCAGGTGCAATCAGGGCTGGACGGCTTGGTGTCGGGGTTTGAGCTGATCCACGGGCAAGGCCTGGATTTTCTAACTGAAACCATGCCCGATGTGCGCCAGCCGTTTGCCACCCGCCACGAATGGATGGTGCTGATCGAGGTTGCAGGCGGGCAAGGTGCGCGCCTTGATGCGCGTCTGATGTCTGTGCTGGAAGCCGCGATCGAAAATGAACTGGTTACGGATGTCTTGATTGCGCAAAACGTGCAGCAGGCACAGGAATTCTGGCATGTGCGCGAAAGTATCCCGCTGGCCAACAAAGCGATTGGCGGAATATCCAGCCATGATATCTCGGTGCCAATCTCGGCTTTGCCTGCGTTTATCCAAGCGGGCTTTGACGCGATTGCAAAGCTGGGTAATCTGCGGGTCAACTGCTTTGGGCACGTGGGCGACGGTAACCTGCATTACAACGTCTACCCCGCCAAGGGGCACAACCGTAATGACCTGATGCATATGCAACCCGCGATCAAAACCGTGATCTATGATCTGGTGAATGAATTTGGCGGCTCTGTTTCGGCTGAACACGGGATCGGGCGGTTGAAAATGGATGATCTGGAAACATACAGCGACCCTGCAAAACTCGCCACCATCCGCGCCATTAAGCGGCCCTTGATCCCAACGGTATCATGAACCCCGGTGTGATTGTCAGATAAGCTTACGTCCTGCCATGGGGGGTACATGCAGGGCGCAAGGTCTGTAGCAAGCAATCTTTGTTTGCTTTGGTGGTGTCTGTATTATAGGCGCATTATGGTTACGAAAGTCTTAAGCCCACGCTGGTTTTTCAACGCTCGCTTTTGCCCTTCGCCCTTTCAAAGCCCATTCTGATTCTTGCGGCTATATCGAAGAACGGGCGCGGTGGTATCCAGCCGGGTTTAGCCAGCGAATTTACGGTGTCTAACAAGGCAGAGGGCGCATCCATTGCTAAATCAATGATCAGCCGCCCCATGATGGTGCCGCGTGCCACACCAGACGCATTGTAACAGCCTGCTGCAAAAATATTATCTGATAGCTTGCCGAACACCGGCTTCGCATTTGCGCTGACACAGATATTGCCCGACCACGTGTATTCAACCGCATCCCTAGCAAGCCACGGAAATCTTTTTTGCAGCCCTTGATAATGGATGTCCCGACTTTGCACCAATCTGGCTAAATCAATACCAGCGGGGCGATATTCCGCAGTGTTGCGGATCAAAATGCGCCTATCCTTGGTCAGCCGCATTGTCGCCCCAAGGGATTGCGGCGATAAAACACCCCAAGAGGCCGCGTGGCCAATGGCCTGTTCCTCGGGCTTGCTTAACGGGCGTGTTAGGCTGGCGGTTAATGCCAGCGGGAACACACGGTCAGTCTGAAGGCCCAGCCTTGGCATGAAAGCATTGACCCCGACGATCACCCGGTTTGCGCGAACTGTGCCGTCTTTCAGGGTTAAGACCGCCGCGCCCCCATCCTCGGCCAACTTCAAGACAGGTGAGTTTTCGTAAATCTCGACCTGTGCGGGCAAATTATCTGCCAGCCCTTTCGCCAATGCTGCCGGCTGCACCAACGCGCCACCTGTGGACAGAACCCCCAGCTTATAATGATCGGTGCCAAGGCGTTTTTGCAAAGCTGCCTGATCCAGCAGCGTCGCGTTAATCCCCAGATCAGCAAAAGCCTGCGCATGGTGGCGCAGCTTGTCAAAGTTCTTGGCCGATGTTGCGGCATGGATTGATCCGGTATCTTCCCACTGGCAGTCGATTTTATGGCTTTGGACAAGCTGCTTTACGGCTGCAACACCTGCATGGTCCAGTGCGTTCAATGCCGCATAATCAGCCCGCCCGCTTGCCGATGAAAGGGCCGCATGCCCCGGCGACTCGTTGGCAACAACAAAGCCGGAATTGCGCCCGGTGGCGCCTTGTCCGACCCGTTTACCCTCAATCAGGATAATGCGCGCATTCGGGTCCAACTTTGCAATGCGCCGTGCTGCCGCAAGGCCGGTAAACCCGCCGCCGATAATCGCCCAGTCGGTTGTTTCCACGCCTTTAAATGTCGGGTGTGATCTGTAGTTGCCCGCTAAGGCAATCCAGCCGCATGTATCTGAAATCGGATTATCCAATATTGCCTCCGCTTTTAAAGCCCTTCAAATGCACATAAAACATGCACCGGCACGCCCATGGCTTCAATCTTGGCGGCACCGCCTAAGGCGGGCAGGTCGATGATGAAGGTGGATTGCACGACGGTGCCGCCCAAGGCCTCGATCAGTTTGATCCCGGCTTCTGCCGTGCCACCTGTGGCGATCAGATCATCCAGCAGCAGTATCTTTTCGCCCGGTTCAATCGCATCGTCATGCAATTCCATCGTGGCGGTGCCGTATTCCAGTGCATATTCTTGGCTGATAGTTTTGCCGGGCAGCTTGCCCTGCTTGCGAATAGGCACAAAGCCCACCCCCAAGAACTGTGCCACCGCACCGCCCATGATAAAACCGCGCGCTTCCAGCCCCGCGACCTTGTTGATCTTCAGGTCTTTCAGGGCGACCACGGTTTCGGCAATGGCCAGTCGCAAACCTTCGGCACTGCCAAAAAGCGTGGTGATGTCCCGAAACAGAATGCCTTCGTGCGGGAAGTCGGGAATGGTGCGGATATAATCGCGGATATTTTTTGTCATGGGGTCACTTTACTGCGTAGGTTTAAACAGGCGTTGCAGGATGCTTTCAGGGTTGCCGTTGTTTTGTTTTATAAGTTCATGCGTTGTCGGTATCTTGTTCACTATGGCTATAACGCGTGGTGATGTCAGGGCAACCGTATGGTTTAAAAAACCGTCACCATCATCAAATTCTGAAAGATTAATCACCTGAATGCCGTGCTTGTCCAATGCTTCGGAGTTTGTAATCTGGCCAAGACGAGGCGCTTTCCCGGTTAGAAAAGACATCACCTTTAGGGCGCGATCATTATCCGAGGCAAAAACCACAAAGGGTTTTGGCACAGGGTCAAGATGATTAAGTTGCGTAAGAAAAACCGTTTGGTTGATGTCCGGAGAAATCAGAATAACGCCGTCAATGAAACGCGAAATGCTTTTGTCACCACTGATCGCCATCTGCCGCAGGGTTTCCATTAACAGGTTCGCACCAATGGAATGGCCGACAAGGATCAGGTGCTTGGTACCGGCATGCACCAGTTGTTCCAGCAAAACCTGCAACCCGTCACGGGCAAACAGGACACTGTCGCGATCATGGATATATTCGATAGAGTTCTCGGTTGTAGGCCACGCATATAGTACAGGCGTGCCGCGCATATCCATATCGTTTGATATTTGTGCAAAGCGGTACAGACTTTCGGCGAAGTTATTATTGTAGCCATGGATGAAAACAACAGCTTCGTCGATAGTCCGGCCTTTATGGTTGGACGCTTTGATTGTTGACCGCAGTGCTGCAGGGGTTTCAAAAATCTCGGCATCGGTTATCACAAAATCGGTTGCGATATCCGGCGCTTTCTTCGGCCATTCAATCTTGCCAACCTCATGGGTAGCAGGGATCGAAATATCGTATCGGGCATATGATAATTCGGTAGTGCGCAATCCATTGAAATCATACGGGGCTGTGCTGCGTTGTCTGGTTGTCGCCACAAAAATCCGCTCGGTTTGCAGGGCGGGGGTGTCTAGCGTGACAATCCCCATTTTGCCACGCGCGGCACAAGCCGCAAGTGCGACAATGCAGGAAAGCAACAGGGTGATATTCCTGATTGTTATCACAAAACACGTCCGGCAACGGCATCAAGCTTTGCCACCATGGCGGGGTCTCGGTTCTGGGTTTGTGTCAGGATTGCAAATTCCAGCGCGCGGTCGCAACCATGCGGGCAGGGTGTGCGTTTGGCGCCCAACAAGGCGGGCAATCCGGCAACCAGCCCTTTGGCTTTACCTGCATTGCCTGTCAGCGTGGCGATGATTTTGGTAATATCAACCTCGCCGTGGTCAGGGTGCCAACTGTCATAGTCGGTGATCATCGCAACTGAAGCATAACAAAGCTCGGCTTCGCGGGCCAGCTTGGCTTCGGGCATATTGGTCATGCCAATGACATCACAGCCCCAGACATCGCGGTACATTTTGCTTTCGGCAAGGGTGGAAAACTGCGGGCCTTCCATTGCCAGATATGTCCCCCCCGCATGCACGTTTATGCCGGTTGCGCGCGCCGCTTCATAGCAGGCGTTGCCCAGTCGTGGGCAGGTCGGGTGCGCCACGGATACATGTGCCACACATCCGGTGCCGAAAAAGGATTTTTCGCGGGAAATAGTCCGGTCGATAAATTGGTCCACGATCACGAAATCCCCCGGTGCCATTTCTGCGCGAAAAGACCCGCAGGCGGAAACCGAGATCACATCCGTGACACCTGCGCGTTTTAACGCATCTATATTGGCGCGGTAATTCACGGTGCTTGGGCTTAGGGTGTGACCGCGTCCGTGGCGGGGCAGAAAAACCATTTTGACGCCGTCCAGTTCACCGAACAGCAAGGCATCCGAAGGGGTGCCAAACGGGCTGTCAATCTTGCGCCAGGTGGCATTTTCCAGACCCTCAATGTCGTAAACACCGCTGCCGCCCAATACTCCAATGACTGTATCCAAGATATGCCTCCTTTAAAATGTACGGTGCGAACCTATGCGATTAAAAACGGATATTAAAGGGGGCTTGTAGCCCATTCTAATTGCGCATCTGTTTCCACTGCACCGGGCCGGATGTGCCGGATGCGTTCAAGTGCGGCCTTACCGTCTTCGCCTTGCAAGGTCAGCAGTTTCAACATCAGCATCCCTGATCGCCCGTTCCCGCCCTTGCAATGGATCAGCACCTTGCCTTTTGTACCTAACGCATCAAGCAATCGCCCAAGTGCTTGTTGCCATATGTCTTGTTCCTTTATCAAAGGCACCCCGAAATCTGTAACCGGCAGATGCAACCAGTTATATTCCGCCGCTTGAAACTGTTGCGGTAAGATCACCCCTGCATCGGGAAACTCTTCCTTGCCTGTAAGGGTGACCGCAATGCTGGGCTGCCATGCCGCTATCGTTGCAAAATCCGCAGCCGTGTCGGGCTGTTTGCACAAGCCCAGCGTGCCGGAACTGAAGCCTGCAAGCGCGTAAATATCGAACGGTTCAACCCCCATCAGGATTGTTCCGGACGGTTCAGTGAAAACACATCATGCACAGCGGTATAATCGCGATAACCCAAACGGGCCATCGGGATGTAGCTGGTGACATCCAGCAATCCGTTTTTCAAATGTTCATCCCTGATATGGATGCAAACAACTTCGCCCAACACCATATGACCGTTTCCGGGCAAGGCTATGATCTTGTGCAACCTGCATTCCATCGCGACAGGGCTGGCCGCAACAAAGGGGGCATTGATGACCTGCGGCGCGCCTTTTTCCAGATCTGCTTTTTCGAACTCGTCAACACCGTGCGCGAAATGTTCGCTTGTGATATTCATTGCGTGCTTTAACGCGTCAGACACGATGTTGACGCAAAACTCGCCGGTGTCTTGAATGTTAAGCAGGCTGTCTTTTGGCTCGGCTATTTCCGCCTTGTTACCTGTGACCGAGAACATCACCATGGGTGGTTCGTCCTGAATGCCGTTAAAGAAGGAATAGGGGGCAAGATTGGCGATGCCATCACTGTTTAACGTCGAAATCCAGCCTATCGGGCGTGGCGATACAATGGCTTTGAACGGGTTGTGGGGCAGTCCGTGGTCGTCGATATTCGGGCGATAAAACATGATAATCCTTTTGATGAATTGCCCAATGCCTAGCCCCATGCTATCGGCAATTCCAGAGGTTTAGCAAAAAGTTGATGATATGTTTCGTTTGGCGCCGGAAATTGCCGATGATTGGTGGGAGGTAGAGGGCCTTTATGACCTGACCTTCGCGCCTGGCCGCGAGGCATTGTCATCCTACCGCCTGCGCGAAGATGTGGCCCCCGTTGCGGACCTTTGCCTGACCGCGCGGGATAAATACGATGTGCTGGCCGGTGTCATTCGCTACTGGCCTGTGGTGATCGGTGCAAGCAGGATTGATACCTTGCTGCTGGGCCCGGTCGCGGTACACCCGACCCGACAAGGCGAGGGGCTGGGTGCTATGTTGATGCGCGAAAGCCTTGCATTGGCAAAAAATGCAGGCTGGGGCCGTGTTTTGCTGATCGGGGACGCACCATATTACCGCCGTTTCGGATTTGAAAAAAACGCACATCTGGACTTCCCGCCACCTGTGAACCCTGATCGGGTATTAACGCTGGAACTGGTTGATGGCGCATTCAAGGATGTATCGGGGGCTGTGGGCAAGGCGGAACAGTAAAGCTTCGCCGCGTGTTCCAATTGCCCGTATCGTTCGCGACTTTGCCGCACCCTTGTTTAAGCGGGGGTTCTGGTGTTGACTGCCAGGACATGATTGCCCGATCGGTTTCGAATGCCCAGAAAATTAGCTATTCTATTTCTTTTAATGACTGTTGTTATCGATGCTATGGGTATTGGTTTGATCATGCCGGTGATGCCCGATCTGATCCGCACGCTGCTGGGTGCGGAATTGTCAGAAGCCGCCGTCTGGGGCGGTGTTTTAAGTGCCTCATTTGCGGTCATGCAGTTTCTATTCGGTGCCGCGATCGGTAATCTGTCTGACCGCTTCGGGCGGCGCCCTGTCTTGCTGGTTTCACTGGCTGTTGTGACCGTTGACTATATCGTTATGGGGCTGACGCAATCAATCTGGGTCTTGCTGCTGGGGCGATCGGTGGCCGGGATTGCCTCTGCCACCCAATCAACCGCTGCCGCCTATATGGCGGATATATCGAAGCCCGGTGAAAAAGCCGCCAATTTCGGATTGCTGGGTGCAGCCTTTGGTGTGGGCTTTATTATCGGCCCGATACTGGGCGGACTGCTGGGCGAGTTCGGCGCCCGCATGCCGTTCTATGCCGCCGCTGCATTTGCATTTTCCAACCTGATTTTCGGGTATTTCGTATTACCCGAAACCGTTACCGGTAAAATCCGCCGTTTGCTGGAATGGCGGCGGATGAACCCGTTCAAGGCATTGCGGCATGTGGGAAACCTTCCGGGGGTCGGGCCATTGTTGGCAATGTTTCTGTTCTACCAGACTGCATTTTTTGTATATCCGGCGGTGTGGGCTTATTATGCGCGTGAACGGTTCGACTGGTCGTCATGGGATGTCGGGCTGTCACTGGCGGCATATGGTCTGGCGGTTGTTGTGGTGCAAGGCGGTTTGATCCGTCTGGTTATTCCAAGGTTGGGTGAGTGGCGCACCGTTATTCTGGGCATGTCGATTGCACTGGTGGCATTCCTAAGTTTCGGGACCATCACCGTTGGCTGGATGGTCTATGTCCTTATTCCCGTCTCGGCGCTGGGTATGATCGCACAACCGGCTTTGCAGGGGATCATGTCGCAATCCGTGCCTGACGATGCGCAGGGGGAATTGCAAGGTGTGCTGACCGGCGTGGGTGCGGTTGCCAGTATTATCAGCCCTTTGATGATGACCGCTGTGTTCGGCTATTTCACGCGGGCAAGTACCGCACTATACGCGCCCGGCGCACCGTTCTATCTGGC
>DAOUQS010000070.1 GCA_030625465.1 Amylibacter sp.
GCGACAATATTGCCCGCAGAGGGCAGGCTTGCCAGTGTCCGTTCGGAACAATAGACCAAATATCCCACGCCCTGCACATCGACCAACACATGGTCTTTTGCACGGTAATCCACTTTGCCGGTGATTTTGCCGATCATGCAACCGCCCCCGCTTTGGCAATGGCTGCATCCAGCCGATTAGAAAACTGTGCGTGATGCGCATGGCAAAGTGCGACGGCCAATGCATCTGCGGCATCCGCACCGGCAATATCAACACCCGGCAATTGCAACCGCACCATATGGTCCACCTGTTTTTTATCCGCATGCCCTACACCAACCACGACTTTCTTCACCGTATTGGGCGCATATTCACCGACCACCAATCCGAATTGCGCCGGAACCAACAGTGAAATCGCGCGGGCTTGGCCCAATTTTAGCGTTCCTGCACCGTCTTTATTGACAAACACTTTCTCAACAGCTGCCGTTTCGGGTGCAAATTCCCGCAAAACAGCGGTTAATTGTTCATGTAAGCTTAGCAACCTTTCGGCCAGCTCAGAGCCCACCGATTTGCACACACCATTTGCCACATGGCTACATTTAGCGCCATTAACATCAACGACACCCCAGCCCATGTGCCGCAAACCCGGATCAATTCCAATAACACGCATATCGCCTCTGTTTCTTGCCTGAGCAAGCACTAGCACGAAACGGGAACATTAGCCAAGCACATTTCTGAATGCATGTCGGAAATTGCCATTAAATGTCGCTAATTTGACATGCAAAAACATCATTACAGCTATGCAAAAATTGCAATTGTAAAATGGCATTGGCAAGCATACATGCGGATTAAGGAACACGGTCACACTGACCACACCCAATGAAAGGATTAGGCTATGACTACTATAACCCAAACAACTGCTGCACCATTTGGTGCGATTGCAACTTACCGTGCAATTCACGCTATCGAGACTGCTTTAAATAGTCTGATCGATTGGAATACAAAACGCAAAACATATATGAAGCTGAATGCATTGAACACACGCACACTGGAAGATATCGGTATGTCACGTGCAGATGTAGACACCATGAAGATCGCGTTTTTTCACTAACACCTACAAACTCCCGCAATGAATAATGCATGTCCGCGCAAGCAGGCATGCATTAGACGATCACAAACGGGTCAATAGACCGCATTCAAGGATTAAGCCGATGGCTACTCTGAACACAACAACAGCACCATTTGGTGCAATCACGACATATCGCGTCATCCACGCTATTGAAGGTATTAAAAACAACCTTGTTGCCTGGAACACAAAGCGCAGCACTTACATCCAGCTCAGCGCATTGGGCGCACGCGAGCTGGATGATATCGGATTGACACGCGCCGACGTGGAAGACCTGAATACAGGTTTCTTCCGTTACTAACGATAGGTTAAATGCCTGCTTTATTAAGCCGTCCAATTATGGGCGGCTTATTTTTTATGGGCAGTTTATTTTTCGTGTGCTTCTTTTATTTGGCCAGCCAGATCAGCAACAAAGATACCGACGGGTTTTGTGAAAAATCCGGGGGTCATTGAATACGCGATAAGCTGTGATTTGCTATCACCTGCCTCAAGACTTGTGATAATATGCGCGTAGTTGTTTTGATTGGCATTCTGCACCAAAACCGCTTTGAAAACTGTAAATGAAATATACAACAGCAACAAAGATCTGAGTATAGACATCAATCTAAAGTTTTCTTTTTGCGGCTTTGATAAAATAACCGCACCGCGGCTATCGCGCCCGACCACATGTCTAGGCTTATAATGGGCGTTTATTATACGATCAACGCGGGACTGGAACTCATGTGTTTGTACATCTGTCATATCCACCACCTCTAACAATGAATCACATTAGTAGAGCTGTGTTAATCCCAAAATATGGCGATAACCTGTCTGAATTATGTCATTTTTTCTGCAAGGTTATCGTTGACCACTCTCCGATTATCAGACGGTCGGTTTCGGAAAATCCGTTTTCTTGGTAAGATTGCGATACATCATCTGCCTGTGTATTCAAAACGCCCGACAAGATAACATACCCGCCATCATTACATGATTTACCCATGTCCGGTGCTAGTTCAATAAGCGGGCCTTTAAGTATATTCGCCAAGATTAAATCATATGGTGATTGCTTGCGCAGCTGCGGATGATCAAAGCCTGCACAGGTTACAACCTCTACGCGACCTTCCAGATCGTTACTTGCAAGATTGTCGATCGCGGTATCGGTTGCGACCCCATCAATGTCACCGGCAACTATCGGGACATTCCACAGCTTGGCCGCACCCATCGCCAGAACTGCGGTTCCACAACCGATATCGGCAATATTCTTGGGTGAGAACCCCATCACTTCCAGCTTATCAAGTGCCGTCAAACAGCCCTGCGTTGTACCGTGATGACCCGTGCCAAACGCCATTGCCGCTTCTATCAACATTGGGACACAATCTGTCGGAACCTTGTCCGCATCATGACTACCATACAGAAAAAACCGCCCTGCGCGGATCGGTGCCAACTCTCTTCGCACCTCCGCGACCCAATCCTTGTCGGGCACTTCGGATACGGCAAAAAGTTTGGCACCTGCACTTGCCGCAATCAATGCCAAGGCGACATCATCGGGTTTTTCCAAATAATAGCCGCCAACCTCGAACAAATCCGATCCGTCTTCAGTTTCGAAAACACCCACACCATAAGGTGCCGGTGACATGTTTTCCAACATCTCCGCCATTGCCTCTGCGGCTCTTTTATCGGCTAGTGTTGTCAGTGCGGTATAAGTTGGCATTGTTTTTCTCGGTCATAAGTTTCAAACGAGGCGATATGCCAGCAACATCTTCACGTCAAGTATCCAGGCCGATGGGACAAGAAACTCCGGTGCCATCAAGGCTGCAATACCCGGACGGGTTCTTTGCCAGATACTGTTGATGATAATCTTCGGCATAGAAGAATTCAGGTGCGGGCATTATTTCTGTGGTAATGGTACCAAAACCTTTTGCCGAAAGCCGGGTTTGAAACCCTGCCAGACTTTCTTTGGCCTGCACATTATGCGCGTCTGAGCGGGTGTAAATACCGGAACGGTATTGCGTACCTTGATCGTTCCCTTGGCGCATGCCTTGTGTCGGATCATGGCTTTCCCAGAATATTTTCAACAGATCGGAAAAGCCAATTATATTTGGATCATAACTGACCAATACAACTTCGTTATGGCCGGTCAGCCCCGTGCATACCTCTTGATAGGTTGCGTTCGGTGTGGATCCCGCCGCATAGCCGACAGCTGTCATCCAGACGCCGTCCAGCCCCCAGAACTTTTGCTCTACACCCCAAAAACACCCCATGCCGAACATGGCGGTTTCAAACCCGTCGGGGACATCCCCCTTAAGTGCTCGGCCGTTAACGAAATGGGTTTCAGCAGTTGGAATGGCAGTTTGCCGGCCTTCCAAGGCTTGTGATGCATCGGAAATTTCCGTGGGGCGTTTAAAAAGCACAGCTCTAACTCCAGTAAGATTATTAATAACTTTAACGTAATCGCGTTTTTAGTCCAGCCTTGGCAATATCGCGCGCTTCAACGCTACCAATGACCTGCCAGCCTACAATCGTCGCGGCAATACCGGCGATGGACCAAGCCAGCCCTTGGCCGTAGACAACACCGGGGGCAGCGAAATAGCTGCTTAACAATATGCACAAAGGCCACATCAACACACCATCCTTCAGCCAGTTGAACGCAGTGGAATATATCGGCCTGCCCAGATTGTTGAACGAGGCGTTCGAAACATAAAGCGCACCAGCAAAGATGAAACCACCCGCCGAAACATACGTGAAAGCCTTGATCACTTCTGCCGCATCCGGCCCCAGTCCGAACAACGAAATCACAGGCTCTGTCGCAAGCGCAAGGATCGCCCAGGCAACCATCACGTATCCTGCACAAAACAACAGCGCATCACGATATGCGGTGCGCACACGATCGAATTTATGCGCCCCGTAGTTTTGCCCGATGATACCGCCTATCGCCCCGGATAATGCAAATATACCACCAAAAGCCAGAACCGTAATGCGGCTTAGAACCGCCCAGCCGGCAACCGCACTTTCACCGAAATCCGAAATAATCCGTGTGATTAGGTAGTTTCCGAAAGGCGACGACAACTGGGTCATAATCGCAGGGGCGGCAATGATGAAAAACGGCCCACCCCAACGCCTTACAAACGTCAACCGCACGGGTGCTACCAGATCATGCACGCGAATGACGAAATACAACCCAAGGGCGGCCGAAACGCTGCGCGAAATAACAACGCCCCAAGCAGCACCCTCGACCCCCATTCCCATCCATAGAATAAGAACAGGATCAATAATCATCGCGACACTGCCCGCCGAAAGCGTAACATACAGCCCGCGTTTGGCATCACCCTCGGCACGCAATATGGCTGATGCCATCATTCCGATCACAATCAGTAATAAAGACGGAACCGAGATCAGCAAAAACCGAGAGGCTATTGCCAGAACTTCCCCTTCAGCCCCTGCAAATGCCAAGATATCACGCCGAAAAATCAGTATCATTATGACGGTCACCGCCTGGATACCCACACCGATCATCATTGCCGAGGTTGCCTGTTCCCGCGCATTGCCGCGATTGCCCTGTCCCAGTGATTTTGCCACCATCGCCGAACCCGCAATCATAAATCCGATACTGGTTGAAATAGTAAAAAACTGAATCGTCCAGGCAAAGCCAAGTGCGGCCATCAGCATTTCATCGTCCAAAAAGGACACCCAGAAAATAGCCGCGGCATCGACCATGAACAAAAAGGTCAGCCCGACCATCGAGGTCATGGTCATCACCGCCACATGGCGCATGGTCGAACCGGTTAGAAACCGCGCTTGCGTTTGATCAGTCATCGGTTAGTTTTTGCCTGCAAAAATCGTTTCATTCCCCGCGCTTGGATACCTTGGGATTAAAAGCGACAGAAAAAGCGAGACACTGGCCATGGCCGTTGCAACACCGAAAACCGCAGCAGGCGAAACCAACCAGACATACCCCAACAGAACCGGCAGCACGACCGCACCGATATGGTTAATGGTAAAAGCAACCGCCGCTGTCGGGCTGATATCCTTGGGATCAGCAATTTTCTGAAAATAGGTTTTCTGCGCCAAAGCCAGTGCAAAAAACAAATGATCCAACACATAAAGACTGGCGGCCAAGACCACACCCCAGCCGAATATATAAACACCAGTGTACGCCAGAAAGACGATAATCAGGCCGGTATATTCAAACGCCAGCGCATTACGTTCGCCGTATTTGGACACCATACCGCCCATTAAAGGCGCAAAAAACATATTGGCGATGAAGTTGATCAGGAAAAGGGCCGTGACCTCATGCACCTCGAACCCGAAGCGTTCGACCATCATGAAGGCGGCGAAAACAATAAAAATCTGGCGTCTGGCACCGGCCATAAATTGCAACGCATAATACAGCCAGTAGCGTTTGCGCAGAACCATATGCCGATGTTGCACCACAGCCCCCTCAAAACGCGGAAATGCCAGCCAGCAATAAATTGCAATCGTAAAGGTAATGCCGCCGCCCATCATATAAAGCGTATTGTAATCCCAGCCCAGAACTTTCCATGCCAGCATGATGGTAAGATACGTAAGCAAGGATGCGCCCGACCCGATCGCGATCAGCCAACCCAGCTTTTTAGGGGCCTCGGCCTTATCCAGCCATTGCAGTTCCAGTGACATCTTGACGGTTTCATAATAATGAAACCCCAAGCTGGATAGAAACGTCGTAATCAACAGGCCGGTAAAGCTTGGAAACCATGCGGTAAAAGCCACTGTAGCGGCCAGAAGCATCATGCTGACAACCGCTAAAAGCTGCTCATGAATAAACATGGCGATAAAAATCACACCAACGGCAAAAAAGCCCGGAATTTCACGAACAGACTGTAACCAACCCAAGTCACGGCCATCAAAACCTGCCACCACATGGACAAAGTTATTCAGCAATGCGGACCATGTTGCAAACGCCATCGGCATGCAAAAAGCCATCAATGCAAGCAAAGTAAAAGGGCGGCGCCAAACCGGAAGCTGCCCTGCGTCATCAATGGAAACTATGGTAGACTGCATTGGGCGACCTAACTGGAATTAACTGGCGTATACAAGTGTAATTACATAAATCGACATATTCATATTTATATGATCTATATCAATGGAATCATATGTTAATTTGGTAAATACCCCGAAAGATATAGCGCGGAGCAACATCATGGACTTGATCCCCATTCTGGACTGGATTGGCGACACAAAGGCAATGGCCCTTGCCGGTCTGATTGTCGGTATTATTTTTGGCATTGCGGCACAACGCTCGCGGTTTTGCCTGCGCGCAGCCACAGTTGAGTTCGCAAACGGTACATTAGGTAAACGCATGGCCGTATGGCTGCTGACATTTTCCACCGCAGTAGTCTGGACGCAAACCGCTGAATACACAGGGCTTTTTCAAAGTGAAAACGCCCGGATGCTGGCCGTTCCCGGGTCATATTCCGGTGCCATAATCGGCGGGTTGATTTTCGGGGTTGGCATGGTTCTGGCGCGCGGCTGCTCTGGCCGGTTATTAATCTTGGCCGCCACCGGCAACTTGCGCTCGGTTATCTCCGGTCTGGTCTTTGCAATCGTCGCACTAATGGCATTGCAAGGCTGGCTGGCACCATTGCGCCGCGCCATCGCCGAACTTTGGATTACCCCGAACGGCAGCAATATCAACCTGCTTAATGCACTGCATTTGCCAAATGGCAGCGGCATTGTCATTGGATTAGGAACCGCCGCGATCGCTTTATATCTGGCTTATAAAAACCGCGTCGGCGTACAGGTCTTGTTCATGGCATCGGGTGTTGGCTTTGCCATTGCGCTGGGCTGGGTGCTGACAACAGCGCTTGCCGCCGTCAGCTTTGATCCGGTTCAGATCGAAAGTGCTACATTCACCGGCCCCTCTGCGCGCACATTGATGTTTTTCATATCCTCGAACCCGGTACTGGATTTCGACATCGGCCTTATCTTTGGCGTCTTCACCGGCGCATTTCTGGCGGCCTTTTTTGCCAAGGAATTACAATTCCTGGGCTTTGAAAGCGCTGACAATATGAAACGCGCCATCGTTGGTGCCGCATTGATGGGCATGGGTGGCATGCTGGCAGGCGGGTGCGCTATTGGTGCAGGCGTCACCGGTGGTTCGATTTTTGCCGCAACCGCATGGCTGGCCTTATTTTGCATGTGGATTGGCGCCGTTATAACCACGCGTATAATCGATCAGCCAAAATCCATGGCCCACGCACCGCGTACGACCTAAGCCACAACACGCACATCACTTTTAAACCGTGCTGTGGCATGATCCGCCTGATAGCGAACCGCAATTTCCTCGGCTATAAAACTTAACGCGTTCACACTGTCTATAATATATTGCACAGTATCTTCCGCCATCAAATAGCTGAAGTTCAAGCGAACCCACCCGGGTTTTTTCATTTCCTTGCCTGCTTGTAATTCAGCCCACAAATGCTCTGACTCGGCCTGTCCGATATTCAACAACCGATGCGCATATGGCCCGGCACATGCACAGCCACCACGCGCCTGAATGCCGTATATATCCGATAGCATCCGCGTGAATAATTGCTGGTGAACCATTTCACCGGATGCCCCGCGCACCAGAAACGAAAAGATCGGCAAACGGGATGTTTTATCAACCCCCAGCAATTGCAATCGCGGATTGTCAGCCCAGCCCGCAAGTGCCATCTTGTTAAATCTGGCTTCGCGTTCAGAGATCACTTCATGGCCCACGGCATCTTTCACCAAGAACACCAGTGCCGCACGAATATCGCCAACCACATTCGGGGTTCCCGCTTCTTCGCGCGCAGCAATATCATCAGAATAGATATGCGCCCAAGGCGACACAAAGGATACAGTCCCGCCACCCGGCCAACTGGGTTGCTTACTGCGCACGGCAGATTTTCGCAGAATTAAAATGCCGGATGAACCCGGGCCACCCGGAAATTTATGCGGCGAGACAACAATCGCATCTTTTTCCGCATCCCCACCATCATCCATATCAATCGGCAGATAAGGCCCGCCGCCCGCATAGTCCCAAACAGACAAAGCGCCATGCGCCTTCAAAACACGACTTACGGCATCGCAATCGGTTACAATACCGGTCACATTGGAAGCGGCGGAAAAGCTGCCGATTTTCAAGTCCGATCCCGCGTGTTCCTTCAGTGCGGCAACAAGAATGTCCAGATCCGGACCACCTGTAACAGCTTCAGGTATCTCGACAACCTTGGCACGGCTTTCGCGCCACGGAAGGATATTGGAATGATGCTCGTACGGGCCAACAAAAACAACAGGGTCGCACGCTTTATCCACACCTAACAACGTCACCAACCGGTTTAGCCCAGCCGTTGCCCCTGATCCGGTAAATATTACACTACATGCCGCACTGGCACCCGTTAGCCGCGCAATCTCTGCACGTGCGGCACGGCGCATTTGTGTTATATATTCCCCGCAATAAGATGCCTCGGTATGGCTGTTGGCATAGAACGGCAGTACTTTATCAGCGATGAAGCCTTCCACCTGCTGCAACGCGCGGCCAGAGGCCACATAATCCGCATAGACCAATGGCACGTCACCATCCAGTCCGGGGATCATCACCCCTTCACCGATCAAACCCGCCCGCAGCTGGTCAAGAACATCCGGTTTGGCAAGGTTTGTTTTGAATTCTGAAAAAGGCATCATAATCTCCATTTATTAAAAGCAATATGACCTATT
>DAOUQS010000103.1 GCA_030625465.1 Amylibacter sp.
GTCCCATCCATGAGATAGGGCAGCGTCAATACCGATAACTTTTGGAGATACCAAATGGAAATTCGTGAGGCCCTTACCTTCGATGATGTACTACTTGTTCCCGGCGCGTCCAGCGTGCTGCCGTCTGATGCGGATACAGCCACTTATGTGACCAAATCCATCGCGATGAACATCCCGCTTTTAAGCTCGGCGATGGACACCGTGACCGAGGCACGCATGGCCATAGCCATGGCGCAGGTGGGTGGCATCGGGGTTTTGCATCGTAACCTAAGCGAAGAAGAACAAGCCGCGCAGGTACGCCGTGTGAAACGGTTTGTCAGCGGCACGGTTTATTCACCGATCACATTGACGGTCAATCAAACGCTGAAAGATGCGAAGGCTTTGCAAGAACGCTACCGTATCACGGGATTTCCTGTGGTTGATGACGCGGGCCGCGTTGTGGGGATTATGACCAACCGCGATATGCGTTTCGCCACCGATGACAACACACCGGTTTCGGTGATGATGACATCGAATGATCTGGCGATTGTGAAAGCGCCAACCGATCTGGACGAAGCCAAAAGCATTATGCAAGCGCGGCGTATTGAAAAACTGCTGGTGGTGGATGACACCAATAAGCTGACCGGTCTGTTGACCCTGAAAGACCTGGAACAAGCGGTTTTGAACCCGCAGGCGTGTAAAGATGATCTGGGGCGCTTACGGGTGGCCGCGGCCTCGACCGTGGGGGATGCGGGTTTTGAACGCGCCGAACAGTTAATAGACGCGGGCGTTGATCTGGTGGTCATTGATACTGCACACGGGCATTCTATTTCTGTGGCCCAAACTGTTGAGCGGATCAAGAAATTATCAAGTTCAGTGCAGGTGATTGCAGGCAACGTGGCCACGGGTGAGGCGACCAAAGCCCTGATCGGGGCGGGGGCTGATGCGGTCAAGGTCGGCATCGGTCCGGGCTCTATCTGTACCACGCGCATTGTTGCGGGTGTCGGTGTGCCGCAGCTGACCGCAATTGATGATTGTGCCACGGCGGCAAATGAAACCGGCACGCCGGTAATTGCCGATGGCGGCATCAAGTTTTCAGGCGACTTTTCCAAAGCGATCGCGGCAGGCGCGCATTGCGCCATGGTGGGTTCCATGCTGGCAGGCACGGATGAGGCCCCCGGCGAGATTATTTTGTATCAGGGCCGCAGCTTTAAATCGTTTCGCGGTATGGGCAGTGTCGGCGCTATGGCGCGGGGTTCCGCTGATCGTTATTTCCAGAAAGAGGCCAGCACCGATAAGCTGGTGCCTGAAGGTATTGAAGGTCAGGTGCCTTATAAAGGCAGCGTGACATCCGTTGTGCACCAGATGATCGGCGGTTTGCGGGCGTCTATGGGCTATACGGGCTGTGCCACGGTGGACGAAATGCGCAAGGATTGTAAGTTTGTGAAAATATCGGGTGCGGGACTGAAAGAAAGCCATGTGCATGATGTGCAGATCACCCGCGAAAGCCCGAATTACCGGATCGGGTAAATGACACCGAACGCAAGGTATGCGGCCTCTATCGAGGTCATAAGCCGTATTTTAAGCGGTGAACCCGCCGAGAAAACCCTGACCAACTGGGCGCGGTCCAATCGCTATGCCGGATCGAAAGACCGGGCTGCGGTGCGTGATATTGTGTATGATTGCCTGCGCCAAAAGCGGTCATTGATGCACAATGCGGGCTTTGAAGGTGCGCGCGGGCTTGTGGCCGGGCATATTCTGGCAGCCGGGCAAGCGGTGGCGGATGTGTTTACGGGCGAACGCTTTGCGGCCGAGGTTTTATCCGATAAAGAACAAGCAGGATTGGAGCAAAGTCGTATAACCCCGCCGGACGCGGTGCGTCTGGATGTTCCCGACTGGATACTGCCCGCATTGCAACAGGCGTTGGGTGATGGGCTAGAGGATAATCTGGCAGCCTTGCAAAAACGCGCACCACTGGATTTGCGGGTGAATGTGAAGAAAACCGATGTTGCACATGCTCGATCCGCTTTGGCAAAAGACAATATAGAATGCGTTACTGTTGCGGGTGCTCCCAACGCTTTGCGTGTCACTGAAAACCCGCGCCGCGTGGCCCTTTCTGGGGCCTATCAAAGCGGCGTGATTGAAATACAGGATGCCGGCTCGCAGGCGGTTGTCGATATGCTGCCACTTGCAAAGGTTACATCCGTGTTGGATTATTGTGCCGGTGGCGGTGGCAAGACTTTGGCGATGGCCGCACTGGCAAATGATGCTGTGCGCTTTGATGCGTACGACCGGAGCAAGGCACGGATGAAAGATCTGGGTGCGCGGGCAAAACGGGCAGGGGCCAAGGTCCAGACCTTGCAAACCGACCCTGTTCTGGCAGGAAAAACCTATGATCTGGTGCTTTTGGACGCGCCATGTTCGGGCACTGGTGCCTGGCGGCGTAATCCTGACGGGAAGTGGCGCTTTACCGATGATGATCTGCGCGATCTGGTCAATACGCAGGCGAAAATACTGGCAGACACACAAAGTCTGGTCGCGCCGGACGGGGTGTTGGCATATGTGACGTGTTCATTGTTGCAACAAGAAAACGAAACACAGCTTGAAGCTTTCCTTGCAGGGCATGAAGGCTGGGTTTTAATCAGGTCGAAGCGGTTTCATCCAAGCGATGGATCGGATGGGTTTTTCGTAGCTCTTTTTAAAAAGACACAACTATAAGTTGCATTGCGCTGGCATTTCCTTTTAACCTATAGATTATAGGAAGGACATGCCATGCAGCCCATCGTCTTAACGCTTAAGAACCTGTTTCAAATGGATCGCCGTATAATACTGTCGGTTGTTGTATTCGCCACAGGACTAATGCTGGCCGTGCAATTACTGCCCGAGGGTTTGCGACCCATTGCCCTGATGATACCGGTTATTGTGTTTGTAACGGCGATTTGCACTTACGGGATGCTTGTAAACGCACTGAATGTGCCTGACGGGGCTGTGGTTGGAAATCCGCGAAGGACGGCTTTGCCCAAGGTGTCACCGATTACGGTTCAGGAATTGTTCGATGAATTACCCATCGCTTTGCTGCGTATCCGCAAGAACGGCAAGATCAGGCAGACCAACCGTTTTTCCCGAAATATCCTTGGTATCAAGGACGGAGAGATGCCGAACCTGTCTGAAATTGTTTCGGGCCTTACCAGACCGGTCCCCGATTGGCTGGATGATCTTAGCAAGCGCGCCGCAAACGGTGAGCCGAAACTGGTGCAGGTCACAGGGCCGAAATCGGAAATGTTTTTGCACGTTTCGATGATCAGTCTGGACCCAAGGGGTGGCTCTGATCTGATTGCGGTGATCAGTGACGCGACCGAGTTGAAAACCTTGGAAGCACAATTTGTCCAAAGCCAGAAAATGCAGGCGATCGGCCAGCTGGCGGGCGGTGTGGCGCATGATTTCAATAATCTTCTAACTGCCATTTCGGGCTATTGTGACCTGCTTCTATTGCGCCATGACAAGGGTGATCCGGATTACAGTGACTTGATCCAGATCAACCAAAACGCGAACAGGGCTGCCGCATTGGTCGGGCAGCTTCTGGCATTTTCACGCAAACAGACCCTGCAACCCAAAGTGCTTGATGTGGATGAGGCATTGGCCGATATGACCCATTTGCTGAACCGTCTGGTCGGTGAAAAGATAGCACTGTCGCTGAACTATGCGGAAAATCTGCCCAATGTATATGCGGACAAACGCCAACTGGAACAGGTTGTGATGAACCTTGTGGTGAACGCGCGCGATGCCATGCCCGCAGGCGGTCAGGTGGATATTCATACGTTGGAAGTAAGTTTTGACGCAGAGACCACCATCGCGCAGGCCCGTGTGCCAAAGGGCCGGTATGTTGAAATACGGGTGCAGGACACCGGCGGCGGGATTGACCCGAAAAACCTTGCACATATTTTCGACCCGTTCTTTACCACCAAGGATATCGGCGAGGGCACCGGGCTGGGCCTGTCCACGGTTTACGGCATTATCAAGCAAACCGGCGGGTTTATTTTTGCCGACAGCATGGTTGGAACCGGCACCACGTTTCGTATTCTATTACCGGTAACAGATCATGCGGTGACGCCGGTTGAAGAACCGGTCGCACAAGTCAGCATGACACCCGATACGTTAAAAGGAATCACGGTTTTGCTGGTCGAGGATGAGGTGGCCGTGCGCAGCTTTGCCGCGCGCGCGTTAGGGATGCAGGAGATCAAGGTGATCGAGGCAGGCTCGGCGGAAGAGGCATTGACGCTGCTGCGCGATCCCGAACTGGAAATCGATGTGATCGTCTCTGACGTTGTGATGCCGGGGCAAGATGGCCCCACATGGGTACGGATCGCACTAAAAGACCGCCCCGATGTGAAGGTGATTTTTGTTTCCGGCTATGCCGAGGAAACCTTTTCCACCGAGTTCGGCAAAATTACGGGCGCGCAATTTCTGCCCAAACCGTTCACCTTGTCAAAACTTGTGCGCACCGTCCACGATCTGTGCGGATAACCCTGAACTTTTGCTGGACAAGTATCATCGGTTTCGCGTTATTGTGCAGCATGCGTCTTTTTACACGATGTCTTTTGCTTTTAAGCTTTGTCGGGGCGCCTGCGCACTCTTTTGAAACCGTTTTGCCGGATTTTGCGGGTGATCAGGCGGCGTTTGGCTTTATGCGCACGCGTATTATCGCCGCGATGCAACAAGGCCCGAATTTTGACGGGCATTATACCGTTATAACCGTTGGCTGTGGAACGCAGTGTGCGATCGGGTTCGTGGCCGACAATAAAACCGGAAAGGTTTATGATTTCCCTTACGGAGGCGAGGCGCATAGCCAGATGCATCTGGAATACGGCCTGGATACGGACAGTATACTGGTTGCGTTCAAAACCCATGAAGCGGGGCAAAGCCAGTGTGTTGCCAAAGAATTGCGGTTTAACGACGGTGAGTTTACCGAAGAACGCTTTGAGATATCCACCAAGAACAGCTTCATATGTCCATTGGCGTCTGAATTGTTTGAATAGGCATCATTTGATGTGCGGTGCTGGAAATGTGGGAAATATTAAAAATTCGACATCAATCCCTTTGTACATTAGCCTTGGCGAATAATTTCTGAAAATACTCAATAGGGGCCTGCATGACCGATAAATCTGAAACACAAAATAAAAAACCTGCCGTTAAAAAAATTACCAATTACAAATACGAAGCGGAACTGGCCAGATTGCAGATCGAATTGGTTAAATTGCAGGAATGGATCAAGGTTAAAGGTCTGAAGGTTGTAGTGATCTTTGAAGGTCGCGATGCGGCTGGCAAGGGGGGGACCATCAAGCGGATCACCGAGCCGCTGAATTCGCGCGCCTGTCGTGTTGTGGCTCTGCCTGCACCGACCGAACGCGAAAAAACCCAATGGTATTTCCAACGTTATGTGGCGCATCTGCCTTCAGAAGGTGAAATGGTGATATTGGACCGCTCATGGTATAATCGTGGCGGTGTCGAGCGTGTCATGGGGTTTTGCACGGATGAAGAGCATCAGGACTTTTTGCGCAGTTGTCCTGAATTTGAACGCATGTTGGTGCGTTCTGGAATTTTATTAATAAAATACTGGTTCTCGGTCAGCGACGAAGAACAGGAACGCCGTTTCCAAAAACGTCTGACCACGCCGACAAAACGCTGGAAGCTTAGCCCGATGGATCTGGAATCGCGTAAATTATGGGTCGAATATTCCAAGGCGAAGGATATCATGTTCGCGCACACCGACATCAAGCAAGCGCCTTGGTATGTGGTGAACTCGGACATCAAGAAACATGCGCGGTTAAATTGTATCACCCATCTTCTGGACCAAATTCCGTATGAGGATACAACGCCTGAACCGATTGTTCTGGAAGCCCGCCCACCGCAGCAAGGTTATGTGCGTCCGCCGATGAATGACCAGACCTTTGTCGCGGAAATTCACGATAAGGTTTAGGGCGCGGGCCTATATGCCAATGGTGTTGTAAATCTCGAAATCACGGGCATAGGCATTTTGCAGCTCTTTCAACAGGGCAGGGCTAAGGGACAGCTCTGCCTTGGGGGAAACATTGCAGTGCGGCAGTTTTATCTGCACTTTTAGCCGCTCTTCCAGAAAGGCAACCATAGTGCCGATTTGATCGTAGCGAAACAGATGGGTCATGCCCATTGTGCCGTCTTTATCCGACACGAACGTGGCCTGAGACCCAACGCGGGCGAAAGCAGGTGGTTTCTCTTCTAAATAACCCGCGATAAACTGATCGAAACTGATGTTATGGGTGCTGTTGTTCGTGCCTTTCAGTTCCGGGCGGCTGCGGTATCTGTACCAGCTGCCCAGCCAGTCAACCGGTTCGCGAAATGCGGCGATACGGTCGGGTTCATCGTCCATCACAGTTGCCACAAAAGGTTCCAAAAAGCGTTTGTATTTACGATAAGGTGTATGTTTTACCGACGGATGTTTCGATAGACGCATCTCGCACAACGTGCCTAATGTGGTTTCAATTGCAGTCGATGCAGTCTTTGGTGTTGCGAAAAAAACCAGTTTTTTCTGCGTAAAAATCAACATGTTAAAGACCTGTCAGAGCTTGCTGCTATTATTGTTTTTGCTTTGTTTACTAATCATAAACCATCTTGCGTAAAAGTAGAAATGTAAAATTTATCTTGCAATGTTCCCGCTTTGATCTCATAAGAACATTAACAGAACAAACCAATCGTTGTCGCAAAGACTGCGATGTGAAATAAAGGGTAAAAATATGGGCGCTACAGTAGTGAAAATGACTGAAAGACAGGCAATGGATAAGCAAAAAGCACTGGAAGCGGCTTTAGGCCAGATCGAACGTCAGTTCGGCAAGGGATCGGTGATGA
Organism: Amylibacter sp.; assembly: GCA_030625465.1. Taxonomy (GTDB): domain Bacteria; phylum Pseudomonadota; class Alphaproteobacteria; order Rhodobacterales; family Rhodobacteraceae; genus Amylibacter. The sequence continues at coordinate 6,862 of DAOUQS010000103.1, forward strand.
AGCTGGGGCAGAACAATGCTGCGCTGGAAATAGATGCCTCATCAACGGGTTCTTTGGGGCTTGATATTGCATTGGGCATAGGTGGTCTGCCAAAAGGCCGGGTTATTGAAATTTACGGGCCGGAAAGTTCCGGTAAAACCACGCTGGCGCTGCATGCCATTGCCGAAGCGCAAAAAGCCGGCGGC
>DAOUQS010000427.1 GCA_030625465.1 Amylibacter sp.
GTCCGGCGTTAGTTTTTTACGAATACGCATGATATGAACATCAATCGCACGATCACCTGAAAAACTTTCCCGGCCACGGGCGGCATCCAGCAACTGGTTGCGGCTAAAGACGGTATTGGGGTTTGTTACGAACACGTGCAGGATTTCAATCTCTGTCGTTGTCATTATCTGGGGCTTGCCCGTCACAGTATTAACAAGCGTACGCTCGTCATAATTGAATATCCAGTCACCAAACTGGTAGCTTGGTGAACGGGTCTGGTCTTGTTGTTGTCTGGCAACCTTGCTGCGCCGCAGAATGGTGCGGATACGCGCAAGCAATTCGCGCGGCTCGAACGGTTTGACCATGTAATCATCAGCCCCGAATTCCAGCCCGATAACCCGGTCATATGTTTCATCACGCCCTGACAGCACCAGTATCGGCAGGCTGGACGTGGCGCGAATATCACGGGTGATATCAAGACCGCTTTTACCCGGCAAGCCAATATCAAGAATGCACAAGTCAACAGCTTCACGCGCCAGCTTACGCTGCATTTCGCGACCATCCGAGGCGCAAATCACACGGTATTCCTGTTTTTCCAAATAGCGCTTCAAAAATGAGGTGATTTGCGGGTCATCATCCACAACAAGGATCAGTTCTTTGTTTGTCACCTTGCCCCCTCTATCTTTAGAATCAATGCTTTGCAGTGTAACGATTGCCAGACCCAATGCATGTAGTTTTTTTGAAAAACTTCGGGTAATGATGGAAACCTTTCCACAGGTCGGATAGGGTTGCCACGCAAAGCAAGAGGCCAAACGTGCACATGGATCAAACCATAACCAGATTAAAACGCAGACTTCGCATGACACCGATTGCTGTCCTGGGTGCCGGTGTCCTTGTATTGATATTGGTAATCATGCTGTCGCTAAGTTATGAAACAAGTGCAAGGTTTCGCCAAATCAAACAGGGTTGGCAGGAATATTCCGAAGCTGCCGACCCGCGCGGCATCTGGATTTCGGAAATACGCGGCTATTTCGGCTATGGCGGGATGATCCATAATTTCAAGAACTACGTTCTACGGCAAGATGTGAAATATGCCCAAACCTTGCGGGTGCAAACCACATATTTACTGGCAACC
>DAOUQS010000208.1 GCA_030625465.1 Amylibacter sp.
CGCACATGGACCTATGTCACGCAAAGAAAAGGCTGGTTGGCGGACGAAAACTATTGGCGAGAAGAGACCCGTGCAGTAGAAGATCGCCTATCAGATGCGTTACACAGCGCATTAACCAAACGATTTGTCGACCGGCGCACCTCGATTTTAATGCGCCGCTTGAAACAGAAGGAGGCCTTGGTGGCTGAAGTAAACAAAGACGGCGAAGTGACCATAGAGGGTGAATTCGTAGGCAAATTAACCGCATTTCAATTTCAGCTGGATAAATCGGCGGATGCAGATCAGGTCAAAACCCTGAAAACGGCGGCCTATCAGGCGTTACAGCCGGAATTCAGCCTGCGCTCTGACCGATTCTACAACGCACCTGACACCGAGTTTGATTTCACCGAACAAGGTGGGCTGATGTGGGGCGAACACGCCATCGGCAAACTGGTTAAGGGCGACGATATTATGTCTCCGGCGATCAAGGTTTTTGTTGACGATGAAGCCGGTACCGCCGTGATGGAAAAAGTCAGCAAGCGTTTGGGCCATTTCATTGACCGCAAAATTGCTGCGGCTTTTGAACATCTGATTACAATGAAAAACGATGAGGCCTTGCCGGGTCTGGCCAAAGGTGTGGCGTTTCGTCTGGCCGAAAGTCTGGGCGTTATCCCGCGTTCCGCGATGGCCCATGACATCAAGGCACTGGACCAGGACCAGCGCGGTACATTGCGCAAACACGGTATCCGTTTTGGCCAATACACGATCTTTCACCACCTGATGCTGAAGCCCGCACCGACGCGCTTGCGGTTGGTGCTATGGTCATTAGATGAAGGTCTTGATGAATTTCCTGAAGCCCCGCCTGCGGGTCTGGTCACCGTGCCTGCGGTCATTGATGCGCCCAAGGGCTATTATCCGCGTGCGGGTTACCGCCTTGCGGGGGATCGTGCCATTCGTATTGATATGCTGGAACGTCTGGCCGATATGATCCGTGCTTTTGACGTAAAAGGAGGGTTTGAAGCCAACCCCGATATGCTGTCGATTACCGGTATGACACTGGAACAGTTTGCGGATTTGATGCAGGGCCTAGGCTATACTGCGGAAAAAGGCGAACGTGAAAAGGTCAAACCTGTGACCGCGCCCACGCCTGTGGAAACGGCTGCTGCGGAAGGAAACCCGGAAGCCGCTGCCCCTGTAGAGGCCGAGGAAGAGGACACAAAAGAAGTGTTCTACACCTTCAAGTGGGTACCAAAAGCCCGGCCTGCGGCGCGCCCCCAGCAAAAGCCGCGCGGGAAGGCGCCGAATGCGAAAGGCAAGCCGCAAGGTAAGTCACAACGCCATTCCGCAAGCCCGCCGCGCAAAGAAAAAGCTATCGACCCTGATAATCCGTTCGCGGCATTGATGGCGTTGAAAAACAAGTCGTAGATGGCAGAAACCCAACGCATTGATAAATGGCTATGGTATGCGCGATTTTATAAATCGCGCAGCCTGTGCGCCAAGCAGGTGTCCGAGGGTAAAATATGTGTGAATGATGTGAAAATCAGCAAACCCGCACACGGGCTGGCCGAGGGCGATGTGCTGACCTTCGTCAAAGCCGAACAATCCCGCATCATCAAGCTATTGGACCTTGGAAAGCGACGAGGTTCTGCTTCGGAAGCACAACTGTTGTTCGAAGACCGCTCTTTACCGCGCCCGCCACGGAAAATTATTCCGGAAAATCCCAGATTCGAAGGAAAAGGTCGCCCTACCGCAAAAGATCGTCGGCAAACTGCCGCTTTTGATGCAAAGTATCTTGATTGATGCTAAGCCGAGCCATATAGGACAGTAGAACTACGCCCGTAGACTAGGATTTGACCCATGACTTATATCGTCAACGATGCCTGCATCGCCTGCAAATACACCGATTGTGTTGAAGTATGCCCGGTGGATTGCTTCTATGAGGGCGAAAACATGCTGGTGATCCATCCTGACGAATGCATTGATTGCGGGGTCTGCGAACCGGAATGTCCTGCGGATGCGATCCGTCCCGATACCGAACCGGATATGGAAAAATGGGTTGAGTTTAACCGCGAATATTCCGAAAAATGGCCGGTGATCATCACCAAAAAAGACCAGTTGCCGGATGCGGAAGAACGCGATGGCGAAGACGGCAAGCTGGAAAAATACTTCTCGCCGAACCCGGGTGAAGGCGGATAGACGCGCGATTCTTTTCGCGCCGCACACCCTGTTGCAAAAACCGGAAAAGCCCATATTTTATTGAACGATATGCCCTCTGGGAATAGGTCGATTTTTGTGATATACTAGGCCTGACAATAACAGGATATTACATCAGTAAATGGTACTGAAAATCTAACACTCCCGAAAACAACCATGCATCTTTCGTGTACAGTTTTGTGCATCGGATGATGTTGTGCCGGGCGCAAGAAAAGGATGAGCAACATGGCCAAAGCCAAGAAAATAGCAGGGTTCAGCTTGAACGATTATGTCATTTACCCGTCACACGGGGTTGGCAAAATTATTTCCGTTGAAGAACAGGAAATACTGGGCGCAAAGCTGGAACTGTTTGTTATCAATTTTGAAAAAGATAAAATGACCCTGCGCGTGCCGACATCGAAAGTAGAATCCGTGGGCTTGCGCGGCCTGTCATCACCCGAACTGGTGGCCAAAGCAATGACGACCCTTAAGGGACGCGCGCGGGTGAAACGTGCCATGTGGTCGCGTCGCGCGCAGGAATACGAAGCCAAGATCAATTCGGGTGATCTGATCTCGATTGCCGAAGTTGTGCGTGACCTGCACCGCAACGATGAACAACGCGAGCAATCCTATTCAGAACGCCAGCTTTATGAAGCGGCACTGGAACGCCTGTCGCGCGAAGTGGCTGTTGTGAACGGTGTTGATGAAATGCTGGCGCAGGACGAAATCACCGAAGTTCTGTTGTCCCGCGTGATCCCTGAGACCTAAACACTTAGAAACCGCTGCCCCCGGGGCGGCGGTTTTATGTCAGTGCTGCAACTGCGGCACCTAGGGCGGCAAATTCGGCCCATTGCTGCATTGCACCCAGTACATCGCCAGTTTGCCCGTCAATGGCGCGATGCGCCAGACACGCCATGATGCCCGCTGCAATCATTGCCCAGCCAAATACGAATATACCGGCCCAGCCGATGCATACGAAGCAGATCAAAAGCGTCAGCGCAAGTGCGATGGCCATGGATGCCTCGGGCGGTTTTCCAACCGTCGCCGACAGCCCGTTACCGCGTGCATTGGGCATAACGTACATGGCAAAAACCATCGGTAATCTGCTGGCCGCACCCACTGCGATCAATGCGGGGATGAACGAGGTGTAGATCAAAACCTCCATGCTGGAATAGCGGCCCAATATGAACAGGATCAACGCCACCGCCCCGAATGCGCCAATGCGGCTGTCTTTCATGATCTCCAGACGTTTTTCTTTATCCATCGCCCCGCCGAAACCGTCGGCACAATCAGATAACCCGTCTTCGTGCATGCCGCCTGTCATTATGACCAAGGCGACCAAAGCTGCGATTGCAGCAAGGCTGCCGGGGGCCCCGAACCAGTATAAAGCACTGCCGATGATGCCCGCGATCAACCCCAGAACCGCCCCGACCAATGGGTAGGCCCAAGTGGCAATAGCGGCGCGTGTGCCGGAAACTTCGTGATCGACAGGGATGGGCAGGCGGGTCAGCAGGCTGAAAGCTGCCGGAATATCGGTCATAATACTGGTTGGAATATCGATGTGATCATTATTCATGTCGGTCATCTTTTACATGCCTTCGCAATTGGTGTTTCCGTGCTTTGAAATTACAGCTAGATGTACATAACACAAGAACAGATGGAAAAACAAATGTC
>DAOUQS010000383.1 GCA_030625465.1 Amylibacter sp.
AGACCGTCACGTTTGCCAAAGAAGTTTACGAATGCACCGAAATCCATCACCTTCACAACTTTACCATCGTAAATCGCACCAGCCTCTGGCTCGGCTGCGATCTCCATGATCATGGCGCGGGCTTTTTCAATTTGCTCGCCGTTGGAAGATGCAATTTTGATCACGCCGTCGTCGTTGATGTCAACTTTGGCACCGGACACTTCACAAATCTCGCGGATCACTTTACCACCGGAACCGATCACTTCACGGATTTTTTCCGGGTTGATCTGGATGGTTTCAATGCGTGGCGCATGCTCACTGAATGAACCAGCTTCGGTCAAAGCGTTGGCCATTTCACCAAGGATATGCAAACGGCCATCTTTGGCTTGCGCCATGGCTTTTTCCATAATTTCCGGTGTGATGCCTGCAACTTTGATGTCCATTTGCAATGACGTGATACCGTTTGCGGTACCTGCCACTTTAAAGTCCATGTCGCCCAAGTGATCCTCATCACCCAGGATGTCTGTCAGGATCGCGTATTCGCCGCTATCTTGCAGGATCAGACCCATGGCAACACCTGCAACAGGTGCTTTCAACGGAACGCCCGCGTCCATCATTGACAAGGAACCACCACAAACGGATGCCATTGAAGATGACCCGTTTGACTCAGTGATTTCTGATACAACACGGATGGTGTACGGGAAATCTGTTGCCGCAGGCAGAACTGCCTGCAATGCGCGCCATGCCAGTTTGCCGTGACCAATTTCACGACGGCCCGGGCCGAAGTTACGACCACATTCACCAACCGAGTATGGAGGGAAGTTGTAGTGCAACAAGAACGGTGAACGGTATGTGCCTTGCAGCGCGTCGATCATTTGCTCGTCGTCGCCGGTGCCCAATGTGGTCACAACCAACCCTTGGGTTTCACCGCGTGTAAACAGTGCCGACCCGTGGGTACGTGGCAGAATGCCGGTTTCAGAAACGATTTGACGAACCGTTGAAAGATCGCGGCCATCAATGCGTTTGCCGGTTTTCACGATATCACCGCGTACAACTTCGGCTTCCAGTTTCTTCAGGCATGTGCCCAGATTGCTGTCTTCCAGTTGCTCTTCCGACAAGCTTTCCTTGATCAGATCGCGTGCCGCAGATATTGCCGCAGTACGTTCTTGCTTATCCGTATTGCCAAACGCTGCACGAACAGCTTTTTCGCCGACTTTTTTAACGGCTGCAAGCAGGTCGCTGTAATCAGCTTCTTGATAATCATACGGCGCTTTGGCGGCATCCTCGGCCATGTCGATGATCATGTCGATCACTGGCTGGATTTGTGCATGGGCAAAGTTGATCGCACCCAGCATTTCGTCCTCGGACAGCTCATAAGCTTCTGACTCGACCATCATCACGGCGTCTTTTGTACCGGCTACAACAAGGTCAAGGCGTTGCTCTGGCTTGTTGCGCAAGTCGTGCATGTCGTCCACTGTCGGGTTCAGCACATAATCGCCATCTTCAAAGCCAACACGGCAAGATGCGATCGGGCCACGGAACGGCGCGCCTGACAATGTCAGTGCCGCAGAGGCCGCGATCATCGCAACCATATCCGGATCATTAACCAGATCATGTGAAAGAACCGTTAAAGTTACCTG
>DAOUQS010000031.1 GCA_030625465.1 Amylibacter sp.
TCTTGTGAATACGCGTTCATCAAAAAACCAACCGAGCCACGGTTCATACCATAAACAGGCGTGGGCAGGTGTTGGGTGTCATGCAACGTCTGCAACATCAGCCCGTCACCGCCAAGTGCCACAATTATATCGGCATCATGCATCGGAACATTTCCATACTTCGCAGACAGGATATTCAAAGATGCAAATGCGTCATCGGCATCCGATGCCACAAAGTTAATTTTTTTGCCATTCATCTTTCGATCACCCTATCTTTCATGCTTCCACCCCGAAATACGACGTACAAGACGCCGCGCGTGTCGCATTCACCCTTACATAAACAAATCCGATGGAATAGGACAGTCCCAGATTTAGACGTCTTTTAGTAGGAGCAACCGCTATGACAACAACCCGCGACGCCGGATTTTTCACCGAAGAGCTTTCTTCCCGTGACCCCGAAATTTTTGCCTCGATTACCAATGAGCTTGGACGCCAGCGCGACGAGATCGAGCTAATTGCCTCTGAAAACATCGTATCACGCGCTGTGATGCAGGCCCAAGGGTCGGTAATGACCAACAAATATGCCGAAGGTTATCCAGGCCGTCGTTATTATGGCGGCTGCCAATTTGTGGACGTGGCGGAGAATTTGGCCATCGACCGCGCCAAACAACTGTTCGGTTGTGATTTCATCAATGTGCAACCCAACTCTGGCTCGCAAGCGAACCAAGGTGTTATGCAGGCATTGATCAAACCGGGCGATACCATTTTGGGTATGAACCTTGCCTCAGGCGGGCACTTAACCCACGGCGCGGCACCCAACCAGTCGGGCAAATGGTTCAACGCGGTTCAGTACGGCGTGCGCAAAGAAGACAGCCTGATCGATTATGACGAAATTGCCGCCTTGGCCAAAGAGCATAAACCAAAGTTGATCATTGCGGGCGGTTCTGCCATTCCACGTCAAATAGATTTTGCCAAGTTCCGTGAAATCGCTGACAGTGTTGGCGCTATTTTGCACGTCGACATGGCCCACTTTGCGGGGCTTGTAGCGGCAGGCGAACACCCCAGCCCGTTCCCGCATGCCGATGTTGTCACCACAACCACGCATAAAACCCTGCGCGGCCCGCGTGGTGGTATGATCCTGACCAATGACGAGGTCATTGCGAAAAAAGTAAACTCCGCGATCTTCCCCGGCATTCAGGGCGGCCCGTTGATGCATGTAATTGCCGCCAAGGCTGTTGCTTTCGGTGAGGCTTTGCGTCCGGAATTCAAAACCTATCAAAAAGCCGTGCGTGCCAATGCTGTGGCCCTTGCGGATCAGTTGATAAAGGGCGGTCTGGACATTGTTTCAGGCGGGACTGACACGCATCTGATGCTGGTCGATTTGCGCCCTAAGGGTGTCAAAGGCAACGTGGCGGATAAGGCCCTTGGCCGTGCGAACATCACCTGTAACAAAAACGGCATTCCGTTTGACCCTGAAAAACCGATGGTGACATCCGGTCTGCGTCTGGGCACGCCTGCGGGCACCACACGCGGTTTTGGCGAAGCAGAATTTCGCGAGATTGCCGATATGATCATCGAAGTGATTGACGGTCTTGCCGCCAACGGTGAAGAGGGCAATGGTGCGGTGGAAGCCACCGTAAAAGCCAAAGCGCAGGCTTTGTGCGCACGGTTCCCGATTTACGACCTGCTGTAAAACCACAAATATTTCAAAGGTGTGCAGACAGATGTCTTGCACGCCTTTTTCGCGCCCGCTACAAGGGCTGCATGAAAACCCGTCTGACATCATCCGCCATGCTTATCATTGTTGCAACGGCCCTTGCGGCTTGCGATATAAAATCGGCTGTGCCCGAATTTGAATATCCCGTATACAAACCTGACAAAAAATGGCCGGAGCTGGTGCCAACAGAGGGTCTGGTGAATGCGACGGATGTCGATATCGAGGCCACCATCGAAGATGTCGAACGGTTGAAAAAGTTGGCTAACTAGGCCCTGTTGCATTGCCCCCGCCCGATCGTTGCGCTAACAAACACGCATAATTCAAACGGAGCGGCGAATTCATGTCCGATGCATTAAAACTTGGAATAGCAGGCCTTGGCACGGTCGGTGTGGGTGTGGTTAAAATAATCCGGGAAAATGCCGCGTTACTGGAAGCCAGATCAGGCCGACAGGTCACAATCTCGGCTGTTTCGGCACGTTCCAAAAACAAAAGCCGCGATGTGGATGTGTCGGACTACGCTTGGGAAGATGATCCCGTTGCATTGGCCAAACGCGATGATGTTGACGTGGTGCTGGAACTGATCGGTGGCGACAGTGGCCCGGCCAAAGCCACCGTCGAGGCCGCCATTGCGGCGGGCAAACACGTGATCACCGCCAACAAAGCCATGCTGGCCCTGCACGGGCAGGAACTGGCGTTAAAGGCCGAAGCGGCAGGCGTGAACCTGCGGTTTGAGGCGGCTGTTGCAGGTGGTATCCCTGTGATCAAAGCCCTAACCGAAAGCTTGGCCGGCAATAATATCACGCGCGTGATGGGGGTGATGAACGGCACTTGCAATTACATCCTGACACGTATGGAAAGCGCTAAGCTACCCTATGATGTGGTGTTTGAGGAAGCCAATAAGCTGGGCTATCTGGAAGCCGATCCCAATTTGGATGTGGGTGGCATTGATGCGGCCCACAAGCTGACTTTGCTGTCATCTATCGCCTTTGGCACCCAAGTGAATTTCGACGGGGTCGAGCTGGAAGGCATTGGCCAGATCACCATTGAAGACATAGATCACGCCCGCGATATGGGCTTTCGTATCAAGCTACTGGGTATCGCACAAATGACCGATGCCGGGCTTGAACAATCCATGCGCCCTGTTCTGGTGCCCGCCGCATCGCCTTTGGCCCCGCTTGAGGGTGGCACAAATATGGTTGTGATCGAAGGGGACGCTGCTGGCCAGATCGTTTTACGCGGCGCGGGGGCTGGTGAAGGCCCGACCGCAAGTGCGGTAATGGGCGATGTCATGGATATTGCGCGCGGGTTGAAGATAACTGTTTTCGGGCAACCTGCAACAACGCTAAAAGCGGCAAAGGCGGCGAGGACCAGCAACTTATCCGCTTTTTCCCTGCGCCTGAACCTGAAAGACACACCCGGCGTTATGGCACAAATTTCCACTGCACTTGCCAATGCCGGTGTCTCGATAGACCGCATGCGCCAGTTCAGCCATAACGATACATCCGCACCGGTTATGATCGTGACACATCCAACCAAACGCGCAGCGGTTGAAGCGGCATTCCGGTCTATTGCCGAAATGGATGTAACCACCGAAACCCCTTTGATGCTTAGCATAGTAGATGCCTGATAAAGCGTTCCTTGGTGTCGAAAGCTCTGCCACGGGTCGCCGCTGGGTTGGCCTAAACGCGCAACAGGACCGCCATGCACAGGCGATTTCGCAACAGGCGGGACTGCCCGAAATTGTTGCACGCACCCTGTCGCGTCGCGGCATTCCATTTGAGGAAGCCAAAGCGTTCCTAACGCCCGCTTTGCGCGACCTTATGCCGAACCCTTCGGTTCTGAAAGACATGGACAAAGCTGCTGACCGTATAGTGCAAGCCGTTGATAAAAAACAGAAGATCGCAATTTTTGCCGATTACGATGTGGATGGTGCCACCTCTGCCGCCCTGTTGATCACATGGCTGCGTGATTTCAATATATCTGCCACGCTTTATATTCCGGACCGTATTGACGAAGGTTACGGGCCGAATGACAAGGCCATGCGAATGCTGGCTGCTGATCACGACCTGATCATTTGCGTTGATTGCGGAACCCTGTCGCACGCACCGATTGAAGCGGCCACTGGTGCCGATGTGATTGTGCTGGATCACCACATGGGGGGCGAGACCCTGCCCGATGCCCATGCCGTGGTGAACCCAAATCGCCAGGATGAAGACACCGAATACGGGTATTTATGTGCCGCAGGTGTTGTGTTTCTTGCCCTTGTTGCCTGCAACCGTATTTTCAAAACCGCGAACAAGCCCGTCCCCAATCTGATGAATGCCCTTGATCTGGTTGCCCTTGGCACTGTTGCCGATGTGGCCCCGCTGATCGGCTTTAACCGCGCCTTGGTGCGCCAAGGTTTGGCGATCATGGCCATGCGCCAGCGCCCAGGCCTTGTGGCACTTGCGGATGCCGCAAAAATGAACTCTGCCCCTACCGCTTATCATCTGGGCTTCCTGCTGGGCCCGCGCATCAATGCAGGCGGTCGGGTTGGCAAGGCGGATCTGGGCGCGCGACTGTTGTCAACGACAGACATAGACGAGGCCCGTTCAATCGCTGATCGCCTGAACCAGTTGAACGACGAACGCCGCGAGATCGAGGCGCATGTGCAATTACTTGCAATGGCGCAGGCCGAAGAACGCGGGTTTGATAAACCTCTGGTCTGGGCCGCAGGTGAGGGCTGGCACGCGGGCGTGGTCGGCATCGTTGCCGCACGCCTGAAAGAGGCCACCAACCGCCCCGCTATCGTTATCGGTCTGGACGGGGCCGAGGGCAAAGGCTCGGGCCGCTCTGTGACGGGCATAGATCTGGGATCAGCCATCGCCACATGCACGCACGAAGGCGTTTTGCTGAAAGGCGGCGGACATAAAATGGCCGCAGGGCTGACCGTGGCCAGCGACAATCTGGAAGCGGCAATGGCGCGTCTGTCGGAGTTGCTGGAAAAACAGGGTGCGGGAAATATCGGCCCGAAAGATTTGCAACTGGACGGGGCCATAGCCCCATCCGGTATCACCCCTGAACTGATCGAACAGTTAGAGGCGGCGGGCCCCTATGGTGCCGGTGCCCCCGCGCCGCGCTTTGCCCTGCCCGCACAACGTATCGTATTCGCCAAACGCGCAGGCGAGTCGCACTTGCGCCTTACTTTGCAGGGTGAAAACGGCAGTAAAATCGACGCAATATGCTTTCGCGCATTTGATGGCCCGATGGGAACATTACTGGAAAACCATAATGGACGGCTGTTTCACTGTGCCGGACGGCTGGAAATTGACGATTGGGGTGGTCGCAGGCGTGCTAAGTTGCGTTTGGAAGATGTGGCCGAGGCTTTATAAAAAAGTTTGCCAACGATCAAAAATCCTCTTGCCAGTCGCATGAGTTCACACTAGATACGCCCTCACAGTGAGTGGTCCCTTCGTCTATCGGTTAGGACATCTGGTTTTCAACCAGGAAAGAGGGGTTCAACTCCCCTAGGGACTACCACTGTTAATTTTTCCTACATTTAAGTTTGAATAACCGTGCCTTGTTCGGGGTTTTGTGATATTCTTGTGTTTCCACTTATGGATATTAATAAACTGGGAAACAGCTCATGGCCTACCCAAGATTTCTGACATTTACTTTTCTGCTACTCTTCACCAGCGCGGGCTTTGCTGCTGATATCAGTTCCTTTATCGGCAGCTATACCGGATCGGCAAATGTTGAAGGCGAAGGTGAAGCAAGCCCCCGCGATATGAGCGTAAATATTTCGGCAACTAAAAATGGTTATGCGATTAGCTGGAAAACCGTCATTCACAAATCCGACGGCAGGAACAAAGAAACCGAATACGATATCCCGTTTTTATCGACCGGTCGGACCGGGATTTATTCCTCGGCAATGAAAACCAACCTATTTGGCAAGCCGGTGCCACTGAACCCACTGAAAGGTGATCCCTATATCTGGAGCCGGATAACCGAGGATACACTTACGGTCTATGCATTGGTAATCAGTGAAGATGGTGGCTACGAGATGCTGGAATACAACCGAACCCTGACCCCGGGCGGTTTGAATCTGGATTTTCTTCGGATCCGTGACGGTGTGAAGCTGAAAAACATCAAAGCGTTTTTAAAAAAAACACAAGGCAGCGATTGAACGGGCTGAGGTTACCGCAATAATCCAAGGTCGGCGGCGCGCTGCACCGCTTCCGCATTGGTTCGGGTTCCCAGCAAATCTTTAATCACCGCCAATTGTGATTTTATGGTCACGACCGGAATACCAAGGTTTGCGGATGCATCATCAATCCGCGCGCCATTGGCAAATTCATTCAAAAGAGCTTTTTGTTTCTCGGAAATCGTAATTCTAGAGACATCTTCCTTATGGATTAGCCTTAGAATATCATGGATTTCATCTATTTCCGCATCACTAAAGTCTCGGTCAGAACGTGCAAATCCGCCAATGGATTTTTTTTGGTTGGCATTGATCGAAACAACAAAGCCATAGTTCATACCGAATGCCTTGGCCGCGGATAAAACACCTTTTGTGTCTAGGTCGGCCATATCACTCCATCTGCATGTCCCCTGATGCTCGAACCCCCACATCACAACCGGGTCATTCAAGATAAAACCGCTTTCTTCGTAATGTGTGATCCAGGCGACGGGGTATGTCTGAAACAATAATGTTGGTGCCGTAAAATTAATATGCAAGGCGATTGCATAGCCTGCCGGTGACTTTTCTTTCATAACATCCAGCCAGTGATTGATACCTTCCATTTTTTGCATGCTTACTCCCGCTTAGATAATTTAATTACACTTACTCTAATCCATTAATACCTATTATTTTTCTTTTGTCATTACTTCAAATATACTATAAATATACTGAAAATGATCCTTGAAGAGAAAATAAAAGAAGTGCAATGGCTTGCGCCTGCTGGATTGCAGGTGTCGCTTCGCATTCGATTCGGCTCTGCTTTAAATTGTATCAATACTTACCCGTCCGAATGGATACTTAAATATACCGAACTTGGCTTTATGATGCGCGACCCGACGGTAGAGTGGGCCTATGCTTCAACCGGTACATGCCGCTGGAGTACGTTTTCAGATGCCGACACACACGGCGTTCTGAAACTGGCCGCCAGTTATGGCATCCATTTCGGCACCACAATATCATGCCGGTCGGAAAATACGGACGGACACAGAACCATTGCAAGCTTTGGACGCCAAGATCGCGAATTCGAGGATGCGGAACTTGCACACTTATACAGGTTCATACAAAATCTGCATGATGCGGTCGCACCACCCGTCAATCTAACCAATGCGGAAATAGAAGCCCTGCTTTTATTAAAGCGCGGGTTGATCATTAAAGAAGTCGCCGAAGAGCTGAATATTAGTGAAAATGCGGTCAAGCAGCGCATGAGCAATGCGCGCCGAAAGCTTGATGCTAAAACCACAATCCACGCGGCATCGCTAGCCCAGCAATATGGGCTAATATGATAAAAAGTGCTATTTTATGTCGTAGTTTCCGCACTACCTATACTTTAGTATATACCGATTAGTACAATTTTAAAGCTTAATTAAATCTCCAACCAAATAGGAGATTACTATGAATTTTGTTACTTTTGACTTCACAAACTTTCACAAGTTCGGATCGACATTTTATGATTACTTATCTGTACGCAAAAAGTACTTCGTAGATGAACTTAATTGGGATATTTTTCACGATGATAGTGTGGAAATGGATCAGTACGACAATCCGATGGCACATTATTCTGTCGTGATAAAAGACGGCAAAGTTGTGGGTGGCGCCCGCATGGCACCGACATCGGCAAAATGGGGCGATACCACCTATATGTTAAACGATGTGGCACGCGGGAAGCTTCCTAAAATTCCGGACCAGATATATAAAGAAAACTTCAAAACCAACCGCATTTGGGAATGTACCCGCCTGGTGGTTTCAAGCGAATTGAAAGGCATGCGCGAAAAGGTAACCTGCCTGAAGCAGATCGTTGATGGTGTGGTGGCAGAGGCCGCGGCCTTTGGCGCACAGGATCTGATCTGCCTGTCGCCGCCCACATTGCCACGCATGTTTCGTTCATTCGGGTATGATTGCAAACAAATCAGTGACCCATACACCTGCCCCGAAGATGGCCGGAAATATGCGGTATTGATGATGCCTGCGGCGAAAGGTTTTGCCGAAGAGAAAAAAGCGGCTTAACCTTTCAACTTTGGGTGTGGCAACGCCTGTACAAACCACGCCCAGGGTCAGAACTATCTACGGATGGCCGAGCTGGGAACGGCTTGGCCAATAGCGGACCAGTTCACACTGGCACGGGCGATTTTTGTGTCGCTCCAGGTTTTCAGAACAATCTCGAAACCCTCGGATGTCACAGCTTCAGACACTAAAGAAAACCGCAGGTTTTGCGCACTTGAACTGTCCATGCCCGATATGCCCAGTGTGATATGCGGCGGTCTTTGGAAGTTGGCCGTAAAGCTGACACGCAAACGCACCTCGCGGTCACCATCACCGACCCACATAGGCCCGTTGCTATCTACATGGTTAAACAGCTCGCCCGCTGCGGTAACGATCTGCATTCCCACCAAAGGCGAAGTTGTTTGTTGCCTTATTATGTCCACGCTTAACACAATCCTAGTTTATCAATTATATGTGCTATTATACAAAAACATAAAAGATAAACAGACGTAATAAACAAGACAATTGTTGAATTTCAAAATATCAACAGGTTTGAAAATATAGCGATGCAGGACGGCTAATGCACAGTTTTTTATTACAGGCGACTATTTATCTGGCAGCGGCCGTCATTGCCGTGCCGGTGGCGAAGCGTCTGGGCCTGGGTTCTGTTCTGGGCTATCTTATTGCAGGCATTCTAATCGGGCCGGTTCTGGGTCTGATCGGATCAGAGGCGCAGGATTTACGCCATTTTGCCGAATTCGGGGTGGTAATGATGCTATTCCTTGTCGGGCTTGAACTGGAACCAATGGCGCTTTGGAACATGCGGGCCCGCCTGATCGGTCTGGGCGGTATGCAGGTGATTATCACCACAGCCGCCATTATGGCCGCCGCAATGGCTTTGGGTCAGCCCTGGACGGTGTCACTTGCGATCGGCCTTGCGTTTTCCCTGTCATCCACCGCCATCGTGATCCAGACCCTGAACGAAAAGGGCTTGATGCACACCATTGGTGGCCGCTCTGCCTTTTCGGTTCTTCTGACACAGGATATCGCCGTCATCCCGATGCTGGCCCTGATCCCGCTTCTGGCTTTGCCCGGGCTAGAGAATGCAGGCGGCATTGGTGGTGATCACGGTGAAGAAATGAGCCTTGTTTCCGGCCTTTCGGGGTGGGGTGTCACGCTGGTGACTTTGGCCGCCGTGGCGGTTGTTATTCTGGCAGGTAAGTACCTGACCCGACCGATTTTCCGCTTTATCGCACAAAGTCGCCTGCGCGAAATGTTTACCGCCGTGGCCCTGTTGCTGATTGTCGGCATCGCCCTTTTGATGATGCTCGTGGGCCTGTCACCGGCACTGGGGACATTTCTGGCTGGCGTGGTTCTGGCCAACTCGGAATTCCGTCACGAGCTGGAGTCTGACATACAACCCTTCAAAGGCCTGCTTTTGGGCCTGTTCTTTATCACCGTTGGTGCCAGCATCAACTTTGACATCCTGTTTGGCAACTTCTTCGGCATCATGGGGTTAACCCTTGGCGTCATGTTTATCAAAGCGTTCATCCTGTTAATTCTGGCGTACCTGTTTAGATTCAGGGGCCGCGACAGGCTGTTATACATCTTAAGCCTGTCACAGGCCGGTGAATTCGGTTTCGTGATGTTAAGCAGCATCATCAAAAACAATGTCGTCCCCACCGCCATATCGGAAACGCTGGCATTGATCATCGCACTTTCAATGCTGCTGACCCCCGCACTGTTCATTCTTTACGAGCATCTTGCCAAACGCAAAAAAGAGCGCACAGTCACGCGCGACCACGACGAGATAGATGAACAGGGCAAGGTTATTATTGTCGGCATTGGCCGTTTCGGGCAGATCATAAACCGCATGGCATTGGCCACAGGCATCAAAACAGTTGTCATCGACCACCACGTTGATCAAATCGACCAGATGCGCAAATTCGGGGTCAAAGGTTATTTCGGTGACCCGACCCGTCCGGAACTGATGCACGCGGCCGGCCTGCAAGATGCCGCCGTTCTGATCGTGGCCATCGACGACAGAAAAGCCGCCGTCAAGCTGGTTGAAAACGCCCGCAAATCCCGCCCGGAACTACATATCATTGCACGCGCTTACGACCGCAACCATACATACCAGCTATACCGCGCGGGGGCAGATGATATTGTGCGCGAAACCTTTGACAGTGCCGTCCGCGGCGGCAAACACATGCTGCAAGAACTTGGCTGGTCAGGCTTTGATGTCGAAAGTGCGGCCGAGGCCTTTGTGACCTCTGATCGTGGCGCATTGCGCGAACTATCCGAGTTATGGGACCCCGACATCAAGACCGAAGACAACAAACCCTATGTCGAACGCGCACGCGCGATCAACAAAGAGCTTAGCACAGGTTTTCTGGCAAATCTGGCCAAGATCGTTGAGCAAGATGTCAAAGAAGACAAGGACTTGCCAGTTGATAAGGATGAATAGGCCCGCGCCTATTTACCCCATATAAAACCCGTATTGCACCGGCAGATGCGCTTTCACATCCGCACCCAGTTCCGTTGCTGCATGCATTGCCCAATAAGGGTCGCGCATCATACCGCGCGCCAACAAAACCATATCGGCAGTGCCATCCGCAATAAGCGCCTCCGCGTGTTTGGCTTGCGTAATCGTGCCAACGGCCATGGTGGCAATTCCTGCCTCGGCACGCAATTGGCCGCCCAGTATAACCTGATCCGCCGTACGCTCACCGATTGAGGCCCGCGCCGCCGGTGTTGCACCACCACCCGAGCAATCCACAATATCCACACCGCGTTCTTTCAGCCATTTTGCCATCTGGATATTATCCTCGATGGTCAAACCGCCTTCGGTCCAGTCGGACACAGACAGGCGCACTGCCAAAGGCAGATTTTCTGGCCAGACTGCGCGCACCGCATCCACCGTTTCCAGCATCATACGCGCGCGATTACGCAGCTCGCCGCCATATTGATCATCGCGGGTATTGACCAAGGGGGTGAAGAAACTGTGCAGCAAATAACCGTGCGCACCGTGGATTTCCAACAGCTTGTAACCTGCGGCAAGCGCGCGCTTTGCAGCAGCAACAAACAGGCCCTGCATCTCGGAAATATCAGCCACCGACATTTGCGCCGGTGTCTTCCATAGCCGTGTGCCATCGGGGTCAAACGCCGTGTCACTTGGCCCGACGATGGGCCAGCCGCCTTCATCATCTTTTAAATGTGCGCCACCATCCCAAGGCCGCGCGGCAGATGCCTTGCGCCCTGCATGACCGATTTGTATCCCCGGAACCGCACCCATTTCCGCGACAAAACGGTTAACGGAAGCGGCCGCCTCCATCTGTTCATCATTCCACAAGCCCAGACAACCGGGCGTAATCCGCCCGTCGGCACGCACCGCTGTTGCTTCGGCTATAACCAAGCCCACGCCGCCTGCGGCGCGTGCGCCAAGATGCACCCGATGCCAGTCATTCATCACCCCGTCGGTGGCTGAATATTGGCACATGGGCGAAAGCCCGATGCGGTTGCGAAAAGTAACGTCTTTGATGGTAAGCGGTGTGAAAAGAACTGACATGGGATGATATTCCTAATGATTAAGTTGCCTTCAGATAACCAGTCTGTTCTGGAAGGTTCAAGACCAAATATCATGCAGTTGCGTACAAATCCTAGTCCACCGCGATACGCGGGCGCCCCGATGCCACCGCGGTTAGTTCCGCCTGAATAAACACATCACGGCCTTCAACCTTGGCCATGCGCAGGTCACGTTCTATCCACACACGTATGCCTTGCGCACCTGCATCACGCGCACCTGCCATGGCTTGCGTGCTTAAATGCGCTTCCAATGCCTGCATCGCTTCATCCTGACAGGTATAATCCTGCGGTCCGGTTTCAAAATGCACCCGAAAGCGGCCTTCACCCGGGGATGTGATCTGCCCCGAGACCCGCATTGATATTTGCCCGACAACCGCCCCGATTGCATTGGCCACACCTGCATATTCCGGCACTACAACACGCGTATTCAACCGTTCACCCACCGCCCCGTAATAGCTATGCGCCGAGGCCCCAAGCCCCACAAGCGGCAGGTTTAACCCCAGATCTATCGCCAGCAAACCACGATGCTTTGCCATGCCCCGTTTAGTCAAAACATGCCGCGCCAGTTCTTTTGCAGGCAGGCCAAAATCAAAACCATCCTCGGCAAAAGCCGTTTCCAGCAGGGCTTCGGCGGTTTGCTCGGTTAACTGGTCAATGATCATCTGCGCCAACGCCGCAGGGTTTTTCGCCAAACCGTTGCCACTGCCGGTACGTTGACGTGAAAACAGTTCCAGCGCCTTTTCTGCCGCATCCCCGTCCCAAGCATCCAGCTGCCCCGAAACATGCGCCGCATCCGACGCCGTGACCCCCGACATCATCACCAGACCGCGCCCCACAAGGGTTTGCAATGTGCCTTGTTCCATACGGTTATGCACAACCTTGCCCATGGGCCACGCCTGTTCACCGATGCGATCCATCAACACCGTTTCGCGTTCATTCAACCCACCCATTGAAATATCGGCCCGTTTGATCGCCAGCACAAAACGCCCGTCATATTCGCCAAGGGCGCTGTTGGCTAATTGCGTGTCCAAAGCATCATGCACCACCTGCGGCCAGTCCATCGCCAGCAAAGACACCGGCATCACACGGCGCGGCCCCAATGCAAGCTTTGCGGCCAACCCGTTGGT
>DAOUQS010000309.1 GCA_030625465.1 Amylibacter sp.
AACTGGAGGGGTGACAATGCGGTTTGCAACAAGGACAGAGCGACTTGCCGATCTGGGCAGTGCAAAATGGACGGTGCATTTGCGGGCCGTGGATATGCAGGCAGAGGGGCGCGATATTATCAAGATGACCATCGGGGAACCTGATGTTCCGCCGCCGCGCGCTTTGCTAAAGGTTGCGGCGGACGCGATGTATCACGGGCGCACGCGCTATTCAAACGGACGCGGCGAGCTTGATCTTCTGGACGCACTTTCAAAGCGCTATACGCAAACTGCGGGGCGGGCGATTGCACCTGACCAGTTTATCTGCCTGCCGGGTACGCAATCTTCGCTTTACATGGTTTTGCAGGGGATTGCGCAGGCGGGCGACGAAGTGCTGGTTGGTGATCCGATGTATGCGACTTATGAAGGGGTGATCGCCGCCAGTGGGGCGAGGATGGTGCCTGTGCCGATCAGGTCTGACAATGGTTTTCGGCTGGCTGCGGATGATATTGCGGCAAGGATTACACCGCGTAGCTGTGCGATTTTGCTGAACAGTCCGCATAACCCATCGGGTGCAATCCTGACGGCAGATGATATTGCCGCAATCGGCGCGCTGGCGGTAAAGCATGATCTGTGGATCATTGCGGACGAGGTTTATGAGGAGCTGGTGTTCGACAATGCCACATTCGTGTCGCCCCTGACCTTCGCAGAGCTGGCGGAGCGGGTGATTGTGGTCTCGTCTATTTCGAAATCCCATGCGGCACCCGGGTTTCGCAGCGGTTGGTGTATTGGTGCTTCCGACTTTATCAAACGCCTGCTGCCGGTGGCGGAAACCATGCTGTTCGGCAACCAGCCGTTCATTGCGGATATGACAGCCAAGGCGATTGCCGCGCCCTCTGAAGTTGCGGCCGGTATGCGGCGCAGATTTTCCCGTCGCGCCGATCTGTTGTTCGATATGCTGGACGGTGTTGCGGGGTTGACTGTAAACCGCCCTGAAGCGGGCATGTTTGCTTTGATTGATGTCTCGGCCCTGGGCATGGCAAGCGATGAATATGCGCTGGATTTACTGGAAAGCACGGGCGTTGCGGTGATGCCGGGGGCCTCTTTTGGTGATTGTCTGACCCATTGGGTGCGTGTCGCACTGACCGTTGATGATGAAGCCACATTGCGGGCTTGCGCACGGATTGCAGATCACGCCAATGCATTGATCAAGCTGAAGGAAGCATCATGAAGACGATTGGGGAAGCACTGGTAGCGCAGCTGGAACAGCGCGGCGTAGACATCGTTTTCGGTATTCCGGGGGTGCATACGGTCGAGCTGTATCGCGGATTGGCCAGCTCGGGTATTCGACATGTCACGGCGCGCCACGAACAAGGTGTGGGCTTTATGGCGGATGGGTATGCGCGGGTTTCCGGCAAGCCGGGGGTGGCCTTTGTGATCACCGGACCGGGCTTGGTCAATGCGCTGACACCGATGGCGCAGGCGCGGGCGGATAGTAGCCCTATGCTGGTGATTTCCGGGGTCAATGCAACGGATACTTTGGGGCGTGGTCTGGGCTGTTTGCACGAGCTGCCCCAACAACAGCAGATGACGGAGACGGTGGCTTTGACCTCAACCCAGCTGGCGGTGGACAGTGATCTGACGCCTGCGCTGGATCAGGCTTACGCGGTATTTGCCAATGCACGCGGCGGCCCTGTGCATATTGAAGTGCCAACGGATGTGATAAAGCGGCCTTATGCGGTTGCGGATCAAACACCTGTTGCAAAGCCTGTTAAAACCAAGCTGGATCTGGTTGAGGTTGCAGCGGTTCTGAAGGCGGCAAAATCACCTGTGATCATAGCAGGTGGCGGGGCGCGTTGGGCGGAACGCGATTTGCTTGCGCTTGCCGAACGGCTGGATGCGCCTGTGGTGGAAACCGTGAACGCACGCGGACTATTGCATGGCTATGAATTGTGTGTGCCTGCCAGTCCCAGCCTGAAAGCGGTGAACGCCTTGATTGAAGCGGCGGATGTGGTTCTGGCTTTGGGAACCGAGTTTGGCCCGACGGATTACGGCATGTATGGCACTGCTTGCCCGCCTGAAATGGCGAAACTGATCCGTGTGGATATTTGCGCGGCGCAACTGGCGCGCCACCCTGCGGATCATGCGCTTTGCGGGCGGGTTGAAGATATTTTGCCCGACCTGCTTGCGGCTTTGGGGAATGATGTCGCGCAAAATAATGGTGCCGCCAGGGCGGATGCCGCCAGAGGTGCGGCTTGGGATGAGGTCGGCGAAGATTACCGGGTGCAAATAGGCCTGCTTCAGACGCTTCAGGCGGCAATGCCAAATGCGATACTGATCGGCGACAGCAC
>DAOUQS010000005.1 GCA_030625465.1 Amylibacter sp.
ACCGCAATTTTCTGTCTGATTTTTGCATGGAACGAATACGCCTTTGCCGTGCTTTTAACCTCTGGCAACGCGCAGACCGCACCTCCGTTTATTCCGACAATCATCGGGGTAGGTGGCAAAGACTGGCCGGCGGTGGCGGCCGGGGCCACCATATTCCTGATCCCGGTTATGATCTTCACCATATTGCTGCGCAAGCATCTGCTTAGCGGCATTACATTCGGGGCGGTGCGCAAATGAGCAACTTTATTTCAGGGCTGTTACGGTTTCGTCGCGGGGCATGGGAAATGCTGGCAACCATCCTGATCGCCGTTGGTGTTTTCATGCTGATGCAGCCTTTTGCGCTGATCGCTTACACTTATTCGTTTATTGTCACCCTTATCGGCACGGTGATGTTCATCATCGTCAGCCATTTTCCGGAATAGCGTATGGCCCAGATTATTGTAAAAAACATCCGTAAGGATTTTGGTAATTTCACCGCCGTGCAAGCCTCGTCTTTCACCATCGAAGACGGCGAGTTTTTCATGCTGCTTGGTCCGTCTGGTTGCGGTAAAACCACCACCTTGCGGATGATTGCAGGGCTGGAATTACCCACATCGGGCGAGATTTATATTGATGGCGAAGAGGTAGGTCAAAAGCCCGCGTCACAACGCGATATCGCATTTGTGTTCCAGATGTTTGCGCTTTATCCGCATATGAACGTACGCCAAAACATCAGTTACCCGCTGAAAAGCCAAGGCGTGCCAAAGTCCGAGGTGGTCCGCCGCGTCAACGAAGTTGCGCGCATTCTGGGCATTGAAGACATCTTGAACAAACCTGTTAGCGGCCTGTCGGGGGGCGATCGTCAACGTATTGCCTTGGGGCGCGCGATTGTACGTGAACCCAAAGCGTTTTTGATGGATGAACCACTTGGCGCGCTGGACGCGGAATTCCGCGAACACATGTCAGAAGAACTGCGCGCATTGCATGATCGCATGAAGGCAACCACAGTTTACGTGACCCATGACCAGTTGGAAGCCATGCAAATGGGCGACAAAATCGTGGTGATGAATCACGGCGTGGTGGAACAGTTCGGCGTGCCGCAAGACATTTACGACTGGCCCGCAACTTTGTTTGTGGCTGATTTTATCGGCTCGCCCTCGATGAACTTTCTGAAGTTTAACGGTATGATCAAAAAAGGTGCCACGACTGTGAAACTGGACGGTCACAGCTTTAAAATTCCCAAACAGCTGGAAGATTGCCAAGGTGATCTTGTCTTTGGCATTCGTCCCGAACATGTGACCCTGTCAAAAAACGGCGCTTACAAAGGGCAGGTAACCGCAACCGAATATCTGGGGACAACGCAAATTGTGACGATGGAAACGGTTAACGGCATCTTGAAGGCGCGTATCGGATCCGATGTTGTGATAAATGTTGATGATCATGTCGGGCTGGGTTTCCATCCCGAAACCGTAACTATTTTCGATGAAAACAGCGGACGCGCACTTCTTTCCGAGCAGAACAAAGGGGTGTTGTCCAATGGCTGAGGTTGTCCTGAATAACGTGTCAAAATCATTCGGCGCGGATGTTGCCTTGCAAAATGTCACAATGACTATTCCCGACGGGGCTTTTGTGGTTCTGCTTGGGCCAACGGGTGCGGGCAAGACCACCACATTACGGCTAATTTCCGGTCTTGAAAAACCCGATAGCGGTGACATTTCAATCGGCGGTGTATCTGTCAAAGGCCAAACCCCGGCAATGCGCGATGTGGCAATGGTATTTCAACAATACTCGCTTTATCCGCATCTTACCGTGCGTGATAATCTGGCCTTCCCACTGCGCTCGCCTATTTTGCAAACGCCCAAGGACGAGATTACCCGCAAAGTCGCTGAAGTGGCCGAGGTTCTACAAATCAGCCACAAGCTGGACAATAAAGCCACAGCACTTTCGGGCGGTGAAATGCAACGCGTTTCCATCGGGCGTGCCCTTGTACGAAATCCGCAAATTTATCTGATGGATGAACCACTTAGTTCGCTGGATGCCAAGCTGCGCACTGACCTTCGGGTCGAATTGAAGCGCATTCAGGCAGGCTTGGGTGCGACCATGCTTTATGTCACCCACGACCAGATTGAGGCCATGACAATGGCCACCCATGTGGGTGTTCTGGACAAGGGGCGTCTGGTGCAATTCGGCTCTCCGCGTGAGATTTATGAAAATCCGGTCAGCATTTATGTAGCCAGCCGGCTGGGCATTCCGCGCATCAACCTTTTACCGGTTGATCTGTTTGGCAATGCACCGTTTGGGGCTGCTACGATCGGGCTGCGCCCTGAACATATTCATCAGGGTGATGGCCAAGACTGTGTTGTGCAACGTGTCGAGCATTTGGGCGATCAAACCCGGTTGCATCTAAAGCTGAAAGATCACGACATTCTAACCGTTACCGATGTTCACACAAAACTACGCCCCAAAGACACTATCGCGATACGCCCGAAAAACCCGCTTTTTTTCGATGCTGATGGCGCACGGATCACTTAAGGAGAAATATCATGCCTCAGTTTATTAACACAAAACAAAATCTGGTGACGGAAGCAATCGACGGCATGTTACGCACCGCAGGCGGGCATTTGGCCCGTTTGGACGGTTATCCGCATATCCGCGTCGTGGTGCGCACGGATTGGGATAAGTCCAGGGTCGCGCTGGTCTCTGGCGGTGGTTCGGGACATGAACCGGCACATGCAGGTTTTGTCGGAAAAGGCATGTTAACCGCGGCCGTGTGCGGCGACGTTTTTGCCTCACCTTCTGTGGATGCGGTTCTTGCGGGAATTCTGGCAGTAACCGGCACGGCTGGTTGTTTGCTGATTGTTAAAAATTATACCGGTGACCGACTGAACTTCGGGCTGGCTGCGGAACGTGCGCGGGCCTTTGGTTTGAAGGTCAGCATGGTCATCGTTGACGATGATATCGCACTGCCGGAACTGCCGCAGGCGCGCGGTGTTGCCGGAACGCTGTTCGTGCATAAAATCGCAGGCGCACTGGCCGAAGCTGGTGAGGATCTGGATGCGGTAACGCAGGCCGCCAACCGTGTGATCGACAATGTTGTGTCCATTGGTATGTCGCTGGATACCTGTACAGTTCCAGGTTCCCCCAAGGAAGATCGCATTGCCAAGGGCAAGGCGGAACTGGGTCTGGGCATCCACGGCGAAGCCGGCATTGAACAAGTCTCGTTTACCAATGCCAAAGATGCGATGGCGATGGTGGTTGACCGTCTGGCCAATCACATTAATGCGGGATCAATTGTTGCCTTGCTGAACAATCTGGGCGGTGCGACCTTGCTGGAAATGTCTGTTCTGGCAGAGGAATTGATGAAATCCGATCTTGGAAGACGCATTCATTTTATGGTTGGCCCTGCATCGATGATGACCTCGCTGGATATGCGCGGGTTTTCAGTGTCCTTGCTGCCCGTCAGCAATGGCGATGAAGTTCTATTGAAAGCACCGGTTGATCCCTGGGCATGGCCACCTTGCGTGAATGTGTCCGGCGTAAATGTGCTGGAACTGCCTGACGGTTTAACACCGATTAAGCCAATGCCGTCACAAAACCCGAAAACTGCGGCGTTTCTGATACGTTGCTGTGATGCCTTTATTGCCGCCGAGGCGGATTTGAATGCGTTGGATGCAAAGTCGGGGGATGGCGATACGGGCTCTACTTTGGCGGGCGCATCGCGCGCTATGAAAGGCGCGATAGACAGGCTGCCACTTGCGGATCTGACCCAGCTTTACCGTGCAATCGGACAGGAACTTAGCCAGACAATGGGCGGCTCTTCCGGTGTATTGCTGGCGATTTTCTTTTCGGCAGTCGGTGATGCCGCTTCAAGCGGATTAAATGTAGTGGATGCGCTAAAAGCCGGACTGGACCGCGTGCAACAGGTTGGCGGCGCAAGTGCAGGCGACCGCACCATGATCGACGCACTGGCCCCCGCGCTGGACGCTTTACCGAACGGGATCAGTGAAGCGGCAAAGGCTGCGCGAACCGGTGCCGATTACACAGCGAACATCACCAAAGCCAAAGCAGGCCGTGCAAGCTATATCAGCGAAGACAAGCTGAAAGGCCACAATGACCCGGGCGCCGAGGCAGTCGCACGCTTGTTCGAAACGCTGGATGATTATTTAAAGGGCTAGGGTCCTGACCCTAGCCCTTTAAACCCAGATGATATTTCCCTGCGGGGAATAAACTGTAAATTATTCCTTAACCGGTTGGGCAGCAGGAAAGACCCACGATCCGTCAAGAAGTTCAGTACGCGGTTGGTATAGCCGAACCGTGTAATTCCACCCTTCCGTTAATGGGACGCAGTTTATACGTTCATCCTTGCAACCACCCAAATGAACCGTAAAAGATCCATCCTTATTTGGCGTATTGGCAATGTTATTGATACTATAGCTGTCGAAATCATTTTTTTGGAAATAACCATCTTTATTGTAGACACTGACAGACCAAAAAGCATCAACCGGAACGTCCTTTACCGATATCTGATATTCGCCAATTGGAAGCTGGGGATCGACATTCAGATAATAAGCATCCTCGATTGGCAAGCCACCCCAACCAAATGCGGTGCCCAAAAGAAACCGGACAGGATCAACTGTAGTTTTGTTTCCAAAGGTCTTTTGGGTGCTAGGCAGGCCCTTTGCCAACTCCAGCAGCGGTTTATAGGTAGCATTATAGCTATCCATATCATAATTTGGCATGGTGAACGGCTTTGTCGAAGCAGACTCAATCCTCATTTTGTCTTGTAGGGCATTTGTAGCCTTAATATCGGCTTCATCTGTAGCATTAACAAGGGTGCGTACCGCGATAACAACATAGGGCGTATCAAATTCATCCATGGTCAGGTCAAAAGTGCCGCCGCCATAAAACACCTTGTTGATATAGCCATCATTGTTGACAACCATTGTCGATAAATAACGCTCGCCCACATCCGGTATTATTAACTTGGCACCCTTGGAAATATCTATGATCGCAAAACTGTAAAGCGTATCGCGATTCATACGTATAACACTTTGCCCATCCAGCGGCGTGGGCAACCTATAATGTACAAGTTTGTTCACGCCTTGCGTAATTTTCAGCATTCGCTCCATTTGCATATTGGTTTCAGCACGGGCGTAATTTTCAAAATTCACAGTAATCGGTGTATCTGCGGCTTGGGTAGGAGTTCCGATAATAAACGGTGCAGAACATGCCAGGAAAAAACGGGGAAAGAGAGTATTCATTTTTATATCTTTCAAAATTTTTATATGAACACCTATATAATAGCATGGCGGGCTTGTCATGGTTTCGTTTGGTCACCAACAATGAGTGTGTCTATTTTTTCAATCGTCATCGAATGAATCCTTTTTTGAGTAATGGTCATTTGGCCTTGGCCAAAATTAGGTTAGAGCCTAATATTTTATCCATGTAGTTTTTAGCGCTATATATTTGTCAAACGAATGGATCGACAAATCGCGGCCGTATCCCGATTGCTTCATCCCGCCAAAGGGTGTCATAGCGCTTAAAGCATCCACTGTGTTGACCGATACCGTCCCGACATTCAGGGCGTCTGATACGCCAAGTGCGCGCGAAAGATCACGGGTCCAAACCGATGCCGCCAGCCCGTAAACCGTGTCATTGGCCATGGTGATGGCTTCATCATCGGTGTTGAAGGTCTGCACTGCCAGTACGGGCCCAAAAATCTCATTGCGGGCAATTTGGTGATCGCTTTCCACATTGTCAAAAATTGTTGGGGTCACAAATGCGTCTGAACCGTTCAGGGTAACACGTTCACCACCTGTGACCAGGCGACTGGATTGCGTGCCGCTTTCTATAAAACGCATCACTGTATCGGTGTGGGATTTATCCACCATTGAACCAAGCGTGGATGCTGGATCTAGCGGGTCACCAGGGATAATCGCTTCGGCGCGGGTTTTCATTCGATCCAGCATTTCATCCTTGATCGAGGCATGGACCAGCATGCGGGAATTGGCGGAGCACACCTCGCCTTGATTGAAGAAAATACCGAACGCTGCCATATCGGCCGCCGCATCCAGATCGGCATCAGAGAAGATGAGGTTGGGGCTTTTGCCACCGGTTTCCAGCCAGACCTGTTTCATGTTACTTTCACCAGCGTAACGTTGGAACATTTTGCCTACGGCAGTTGATCCAGTGAAGACAAGGCAATCCACATCTTCGTGCCGGCCCAATGCCTGGCCCGCTTCTTCGCCATAGCCGGGTACGACGTTCAGAACACCATCAGGCAGTCCGGCCTCAACCGCAAGTTCGGCTAGGAAGAGTGCTGATAGCGGCGACTGCTCGGCCGGTTTCAGCACCACGGAATTACCGGTGGCCAGCGCTGGTGCCAGTTTCCATGTTGCCATATCCAGCGGAAAATTCCACGGCACAACAGCCCCGATAACCCCTAGCGGCACCCGACGTATCATAGCAATGTCGCGGCCACCGGTCGGGGCAATTTCATCATAGAGCTTGTCAATTGCCTCGGCGTGCCACTGAAAGAAATGCGCCGATCCCGGCGCGTCAATGGTCGAGCTGTCTTTGATCAGCTTGCCCATATCAAGCGTGTCCAGCAAGGCAAATTCAGGGATATTGTCCCGGATCAGGGCAGCGAGTTTCAAAAGAACCTCTTTGCGTTCTGACGGGGTTTTTCCGGACCAGACGCCGCTTTCAAACGCTTGGCGTGCAGATTTCACTGCCCGGTCAATATCATCACCATTACCGCGCGCCACGACGGTCAGAACCTCGCCAGTTGCAGGGTTCACGGTTTCGAATTTATCGCCCGACAGAGCGTCGCAAAACGCTCCATCGATAAAACACTGGTTGCGAAATTTCAAAGCTGCCGCTTTGGCTTTCCAGTCATTGAAAGACATATCGGTCATTGTTTTTCCCTAATCCGGAAGTGTTGAAGTTACAGCCTTGATGCTGTCGCGCAGTATCGCCTCAACCTCGGCAATCTGTTTTTCATCCATAATCAAGGTTGGAGACAGGATCAGGATGTTCCCCAAGGGGCGCGCAATTAAGCCGCGTTTCTGGGCTTCTTGTGCAACCCGAAAGCCCACATCAGTCTCAGAACTGTATGCCTCTTTTGTGGCCTTGTCTTTGACAAATTCGATACCCATCATAAAGTGGCTGCCACGCACTTCGCCCACGATTTCTAGATCAGTCAGGCCGCGCAGGGCATTTTCGAAAATCTTGCCTGTGGTACGCACATTTTGCGGGATTTCATCGCGCTCAAGCACTTCAATATTTGCCAGTGCCGCCGCCGCCGCCGCTGGATGCCCCGAATAGGTCATACCATGCAGAAACATCGCACCGGGTTCCGAAATCACTTCATAAATCTCATCTGAAATAATTGTGGCCGAAAGCGGTTGATAACCAGAGGTCAAGCCCTTGGCAGTGGTGATAATATCAGGCTCAATACCGAAAACATCCTGTGAGGCAAACATATGGCCCAAGCGGCCAAAGGCAGTAACCACTTCATCGGATATATATTTGATATCATGGTCTTGGGTGATTTTACGCATCCGTTTGTGATAGCCGTCAGGGGCGACCAGAATACCGCCTGCGCCCATGATAGGCTCAGCGATAAATGTTGCGATATTTTCGGCACCTATATTTTTAATTGCATCCAACATGTCATCAGCCAACACATCCAGAAATTCAGCATCGGTCATCCCGTCTGCTTCGCGATACGCGTAAGGCGCGCGCAGATGGTGCACCAGATTTTCCGCAGCCGTATCCCAGTCTTCACTGTAGGCAGGTGTGGTCATCGCCATCGCAAGGTGGGTAGAGCCGTGATAGGCACCGATACGTGACAGGATTTTCTTTTTGTTCGGGCGGCCCAGACGGTTGTTATAATGATGCAACATGCGGATGGCCGTATCGTTGGCGACAGAGCCGGAGTTGGCGAAATAAACCCGGTTCAAGTTACCGGGGGCCAAATGAGCTATTTTTTCTGCCAAGCGCGCGGCTGCGGGATGGGTGAAGTTGTAAAAGGTTGAATAATAATCAAGCGTTTTCAACTGGTTTGTAATGGCATCGATAATTTCGGGGCGCCCATGCCCCACATTCACACACCAAAGTCCGCCGATACCGTCGATCAAATCATTGCCTTCACTATCGGTTACATACGCCCCTTTGGCCGCGACAATAGCCGTGCGGGAAGCGGCTTGTTTCAGGCCGTCAAGATCGGCGAAAGACTGGATCAGATGTGCATCCTTGGTCAGGATTTCATCGGTGTTGAGTTTGGTGATCTTGTTCATATTTTCCCTTTAACCTCATAGTTCAACCTGTCGCTGCCCGAAACGGGTGCGAAAATGGTGTGTTATAAAACAGTGTGTTATGTGCGCGCCCCGCATTAGCTGCGGGGCGCAATGGATTATTTTTTCAGGTTTGTCCAAATCGTGTCATAAACCTTTTGCACATCTTGCGTGCAGGCTTGGACAAAAGAACCAACCGGTGAAGCCGGTGGATTGGACTCGGGCGAGTTTTTCACGTCATCGCTTAAAAATGGCTCGGTTCCTGTGACACCTGCGGTGTATTGTGCATAGTTTGTCACCGCTGCGGCATTTTCCGGTTCAAGTAAAAAGTTCATGAACTTCAAAGCATTATCGCGGTTTGGGGCATCTTTCAGCAGAACCATATTATCCATCCAGACAACGTAACCCTGTTTCGGGAACGCATATTCAATATTGGCGCCTTCACTGCGTGCCTTGGCCGAAAAACCGCTCCAGATCATGCCGACGGCAGCGTCACCGGAAACCAGAACATCCTTGGCAATATCCGACCCGAACGAGGCCCAATACGGTTTGGCTTCCTGTACCAAAGCGTTCAGCGCTTTGAGTTGTTCACGGTCGGTTGAGCATTGCGGGATCCCCAGGTGCAACGACGCCAACGCCAGTAATTCACCTTGGCTGTCCAGCACGTTGATCTTGCCGCGCAGCTCTGCGGGTGGATTGAACAGAATGTCTGTGGTGTTGATGTCACCTTTATATACATCACGGTTCACGGAAAAACTGGTTGTGCCCCACTGATAGGGGATTGAGCTGTGACGGCCATTGTCAAAACTTACATCAACCCATTGCGGCATGATATTTCCGAAGTTGCTTAATTCGGATGGCGTGAACGTATCAAGCATACCTTCACCAGCCATGATCTCGACCATATAATCGCCGGGTACGGTCACGTCATAACTGCCCAGCTTGCCCGCTTTTAAGGATGCCAGCATGGCTTCGTTGGAATCGAACGTATCCATCGTCACTTCAATGTCATATTCGGCGGCAAATTTATCCAGTAATTCCTGCGGAATATATTCGAACCAGTGATAAACCGACAGCTTGCCTTCGGCATGCGCGGCACCCGCAGCCAGTGCCATCGCCAGTGCGGACGCTGTTATTTTCAGAAATGTATTCATGTTATTCCTCCTTGGTTGATAGGTCGTTATTTCTTGTTCTGTCCCATCCGTCCGACCAGATAGGACAGGGTGACAAAAACCACGGATACCAGCAGCAGCAGGGTGGAGATTGCCATAATATTGGGTTTGATACCTTGTTTGACGGCACCGAAAATTGCGGTTGGCAGGGTTTCGATGCCAGCACCTTTGACAAAGTTGGTAATAATGAAATCATCAAGTGAGATGATGAAAGCTAGCAGAAATCCCGATATGATACCGGGTGTCATCAACGGCAGCAAAATCAGGCGAAAGGCTTGAAAACGGGTGGCGTATAGATCAAGGGCGGCCTGTTCATAAACCTCTTCGATGCTTTGCATACGCGCCGCAATCGGCAGATAGGCAAAGGGGATGCAAAATACGATATGGGCGACCAAAATAGTCATATAGCCTGTGGTGAACCCGATCATTGAAAAGAAGACCAACAGGGCCACGGCAGTAACGATTTCCGGCACCATCAGCGGCAGGTTAATCAGGGCAAAGCCAATGGATTTGCCGCGAAACTTGCCTGCGCGCAACATCGCGGTGGCCGCCATCGTTGCGATTGAGGTGGATGAAATGGCGGCGGCCACAGCGATCAACAGCGAATTCAATGCGGCTTTCTTGAATTTCTGGGATTCAATGCCCCAGAACACATCCTCATACCAGCGCAGTGATAAACCGCCCCAGTTGGTAATCGAATTGCTGTCATTGAATGAATAGATCATCACGATGATCAATGGTGCATAAAGCAGGAACAGGCACAGATACGTTATCGGCAGGAAGCCCGGAAAGTGGCGGATGTCAAGTTTCTTGGCCATCAGCGCCTCCCTTCCTTGGATTGTTGACGGGCGTAATACGTCAATACAATCAAGACCATGGACAACAAGATCATTGAAACGGCGGCCCCGAACGGCCAGTTGCCCGCATTGCCTTTGAATTGTTCTTCAATCAGGGAACCAATCATAAAGTTCTTGGCACCGCCCAACAGATCAGGGGCAAGGAACGCCCCCAGACTGGGAACAAAAACCAGAATACAACCCGCGATGATACCAGGCTTTACAGTTGGCAGAATGATTTTTTGAAGAATTGTCAAGCGCGAAGCATAAAGGTCTGCGGCGGCCTCGGACAAGGAAAAATTATACCGTTCCACACTGGCATAAATCGGCAAAACCATGAACGGCAGGTAAGAATAGAATAGACCTAATTGCACCGCAAAATTAGTATTGATGATGTGGATTGGGTCGGAAATAATACCCGTAGAGATCAGGAATTCGTTCATCGGCCCTGTGTCACGGATCAGGAATTTCATTGAAATAGTGCGGATCAGCAGATTCACCCAATATGGAATTGTAATTAAAAACAACCAGATAGACCGGCTGTTCCCGGTGCGGGTGGCGATGAACCATGCGGTTGGAAAGCCGATGATCAGGCAAAAGAATGTGGCGACAGCGGCTTGC
Source organism: Amylibacter sp. (assembly GCA_030625465.1). Taxonomy (GTDB): domain Bacteria; phylum Pseudomonadota; class Alphaproteobacteria; order Rhodobacterales; family Rhodobacteraceae; genus Amylibacter. The sequence continues at coordinate 10,906 of DAOUQS010000005.1, forward strand.
CAGATCGAGCGCCAGAATATTTTGATATAAGTCCATTCGATTTTGGCCGGATCATCACCGAACAGACCGCGATCAAAAAAGAACTGATCATAGGCGGCAAGGGAAAACTCCCAGATGATCCCGCCGCGAAACTCTTTGGTCAGGAAGGAATAGATCAGCATCATACCAACCGGCAGCACCAGAAAAAATCCGATGATCAGCCAAGACGGCAGCATTAACAGATTGCCCAAGCCCGCGTAGGTGCTGTTGTTAGATGCTTTTGATGTGGTTAATGCACCTGCCATCAGTCTGCCAACAGGCGCGCGGCACCGGCCTCGAAATTCAGGCCCACAACTTCACCAATGGCAGGGACATGGTTGTTTTCAGAGCTCTGCACCCGGACGGTGACCACTTCTTGATCATCCAATGTGACCTCGACATGCATGTCGGTGCCCAGATAAACTTGGCGCGAGGCTGTGCCTTGCAACAGACCTTTGGCTGGGCTGGTCATTGTAACCCTTTCCGGGCGCACGGACAGATGCCCCACCCCTGTTCGGGCCCCGTCCGACGCAGGACAGTTAAACGCGACTCCATTGGGCAAGGTGCAGGTTGCCTGACCCTTGCTGACATCGGTGACCGTGACATCAATCAGGTTGGTTTCACCGATAAAGCCGGCGACAAACTTGTTGCTTGGGGCCTCATAAATTTCACGTGCGGTTCCGACCTGCTGCAACTGCCCGTCCGCAATAACCGCAATGCGGTCGGACATGGTTAACGCTTCTTCCTGGTCGTGGGTTACAAAGATAAAGGTGATACCCGTTTCATGCTGTATCTGCTGCAACTCCAAACGCACCGCTTGGCGCAATTTTAGATCAAGTGCTGACAATGGTTCATCAAGCAACAGCACTTTGGGGTTCGGTGCCAAGGCGCGGGCCAAGGCCACGCGTTGCTGTTGTCCACCGGAAAGCTGCGCGGGCAGACGGTCGGCAAAACTAGTCAGTTGCACCAGTTCCAGAACCTCGCCCACACGGGCATTTGCCGTTGCATTATCCTGCCCAAGGCGTAACAAGCCGAATTTGACGTTGTCTGTGACGTTCATATGCGGGAACAAGGCGTATTGCTGGAAAACTGTATTTATCGGGCGTTTGTTGGGCGGCAAATCGGCGATGTCCTCTCCGTAAAGCCTGATCGCCCCTTTGGTAATATCCTCAAAGCCCGCAATTGTGCGCAGCAGCGTTGTCTTTCCGCAGCCCGATGGCCCCAACAGGGTAAAAAACTCGTTATCCATAATACTTAGGGACACGTCCCGTAATGCAACAAAGCTTCCGTAAAGCTTGGTCATTTTTTGAATGTCGATGGCAATATCTGTCATTTACAACTAAATCCCCCCAGCGCTGTACAGGTACCCCTAAATCAGCTTTAATAAGAGTACATGCATTCAAGTCAGGGGTATATACCCCCAAAGAGGTATTCATGCAGGTTTTCGCAGAAACAGAAGAATCCCAGCTTGCAACAGCAATCGCAAGCCTCAATACCAGCGAATTTCCGAACAGGTTAAACGCTTGGCTGCAAACCTGTTTGCCCTATGATAATATTACAATTCTGGCTTATTTTCAGAACCAGCGGCCCGTATCTATGATGTTTAAAAACCACCAACCTAAAGTTCATGAAAACATAAGTCAGGTTTATCTGGCGGGGGCATATCTATTAGATCCATTTCACGACCTGCACGTCAATAATGCACCTGCCGGGGTTTATCGGCTTAGCGACATCGCACCTGACAAATTCCGCAGAAACCAGTATTTTATTGAGTATTACAGAAATACAACCATGGTGGATGAGCTTGCATTTATATCTTATCCCTCACCTAATATTTCGCTGCATGTCTGTCTTGGGCGTGATAGCAACTCCAATAAACGTTTTGCAATTCGAGAAATAGCCAACGCCCATCGATTATCGCCGCTGGTTACAACATTAACATCTGTTCACTGGAAGGGGCTAATGCCCGAGGGAGAGAGCGCTGAAGGCGAATTTGCTTCCAATCTAATCAAGGCCACCGATCGGGCACATGGAATTTCTCTTAGCCCCAGACAAGCAGAGGTCACCATGCTTGTCCTGCGAGGCCACTCTTCAGTTTCAATCGGGTTGAGATTGGGGATCAGTTATCAAACAGTTAAAGTATTTCGCAAACAATTATATCGAAAGTGCAAAATTTCATCTCAGGCAGAGTTGTTTAATCTAATGCTTCCAATACTCGGGTCGCTATCAGAAAGCCGAAAGTAGACCGTCAACCATCCGATCAGAATACAGAAAAAGTGTTCTTGTTCCGGCCATTGTGATGTCAGAATAGTCACCAAGGGGTTGCCTAACCCCATTTATTTGCGCGATCTAGCACAAAGGTGAAATGCTCCTTACCCCGCTCAAGCGACTTTCTTCTAACAAGACCTTGCTGTAACCTATACTCAGTAGACCTAAGAAAGGGCCATCCGAATGTTACTTCGCTTTACACTTCGACAGCTGGAATATTTTGTGGCAGTCGGTGAAATGGGAAGTATCGCGTTGGCATCTGAAAAAGTCGGCGTTTCATCCCCTTCCATTTCGTCAGTAATCAGCCAGCTTGAAAGTGGATTCGGTCTCCAGTTATTTATTCGAAAACACGCGCATGGCTTGTCACTGACCCAAGGTGGGCGGCAATTTCTGGTGCAGGCTAAAAAAGTTTTGGCTACAGCCGAAGAGATGAACGGCTTGGCAAGCAATATTTCCGGACATGTTCAGGGGCCGCTGAATGTCGGGTGTTTGTCAACATTCGCACAACTGGTCCTCCCACAATTACGCCGCCGGTTCGAGGCCAAGTTTCCCCAGGTTCGTATCAAACAATCCGAACTGCATCAGGCGGCGATTTTCGAGTGTTTGCAGAATGCTGAAATTGACATAGCACTGACTTATGATCTGAATACTCCGTCAGATATTACCTTTGTGCCAATGCTGAAATTACCGCTTTATGCCATGCTTTCGATTTCACACCCATTGGCCGCGCGCGCGCAGCTATCCCCCGAGGATTTGGCCGATTTCCCGATGATTTTGCTGGATATTCCCTTTAGCGCTGACTATTTTTTATCTTTCTTCCACGCCGCTGGGCTAAAACCAAACGTGACTGAACGAACCCAGGACATGGCTGTCATGCGGTCGCTCGTGGCAAACGATTATGGTTATGCTTTGGCCAACATCAGAACATTTTCAGACAGATCACCTGATGGCAACAGGTTAAAGTTCATACCGTTGACGGGGTCATTACGCCCTCTGCAGTTGGGCATCGCCTATTCAAAAGCTACCCATATGACTCGCACGGTTCAGGCATTTCTGGATCACTGTTTTGAAGTGGTCTCATCCGGAGATGTTCCAGGGTTGCATGTGATGGAAAATCGCTCTGGCACTCAAGACAACTAATGACTTAGGCTTACCATAACTCTGGCTTTGAAAAACAATATTTTTCAGAACCCGATTTTCATGGAATATAGTTAATAACGGCGCCGATTCTACTTAGATGCTCCCGCTTTAACAAATAGGCCAGACATGACATTAAAGCCCAACTCCATACATGCGCGCGATATTGCCTCGCATTTACATCCCTTCACTAACCTTGACGCACATAATCAGGCTGGCCCGCATATTTTTAAACGCGGCGAAGGTGTGTACGTGTTTGATGATGAAGGGAACCGCTTCATAGAAGGCTTGTCCGGCCTTTGGTGTGCATCGCTTGGTTTCAGTGAAAAGCGCCTTGTAAAAGCCGCCACAAAACAAATGGAAACTCTGCCGTTTTATCATAACTTTGCCCATAAGGCGGTTGAACCTGCGATCGAGCTTGCGGATTTCCTAGTCAAAAACGCACCGGTTCCGATGTCCAAAGTATTTTTTACCAATTCCGGCTCCGAAGCCAATGATACACAGGTGAAAATTGTCTGGTATTACAACAATATCCTTGGTCGCCCTGAAAAGAAAAAGATCATAGCGCGGCACGGTGCCTATCACGGCATTACCGTTGCATCGGCCAGTCTGACAGGGATGCAATACGCCCACAATGCCTTTGACGTGCCTATCAAAAACTTCCTGCACACCGATTGCCCGCATTTCTATCATTACGGGCAGGAAGGCGAGTCCGAGGAGCAATTTGCTTCACGTCTAGCCGCAAACCTTGAGGATCTGATCCAGCGCGAGGGTCCCGAAACCATCGCCGCGTTTATCGCAGAGCCATTCCTTGGTGCAGGCGGCGTGATCGAGCCTCCCAAAGGCTATTATGAAAAAATCCAGCCCATTCTGGACGAGCATGACATCCTGTTCATTGTTGATGAGGTGATCTCGGGCTTTTATCGCACCGGTGATATGTTCGGGACGCAGACCTATGGGTTGAAGCCCGATTTAATTTCCATGGCGAAACAATTGTCTGCCGCCTATCAGCCCATCGGTGCGGTGATGATGAACCAGAAAGTCTATAATGTTCTGGAAGAAGGCAGCCGCAAATATGGCCTGTTCGGCACTGGCTTTACTTATTCAGGCCACCCAGTCCCTGCCGCTGTCGCACTCGAAACCCAGAAAATTTATCAAGACAGGGACATTGGCACTCACGTCAAAACCGTTTCCAAAACTTTCCAGAAACGTTTGCATGCGCTGGCAGATCATCCGCTTGTCGGTGAGACGCGCGGGCTGGGGCTGATTGGTGCGGTGGAGTTAGTTAAAGACAAAGAACGGCGGCTGAATTTTGATCCTGCGCAAGGGGTTGCCCCATATGTATCTGGTCGCGCCACCGAACATGGGCTGATTGTGCGTCCGCTGCGCAATGATAGCATCGCTTTCTGTCCGCCCCTGATCATCAACGATACGCAGGTCAATGATATATTCGATGCCTTCGAAAAGGCGCTTGATGATGGCATTAACTACGTGGCGGAGCTTTAGAAAACCATGCCTACTCAATGGCAAGTCGGAATTGATATTGGCGGTACATTTACCGATATTATAGCACGTCACCCGCCCACCGGTGAGGTGCGCGCCGCGAAGGTAGCAACCCGTATAGATGATCGGGTCAAGGGGTTGGTTTCGGCACTCAAGGCTGTATCGCTTGATTGGGATGAGGTGGCCGACCTTATCCTTGGTACAACAATGGTGACAAACGCGATCGTCGAGGACGACATGGCCGATGTTGCCCTGATCACGACCGAGGGGTTCGGGGATACGCTGGCCATTGGCCGCCAAAACCGCAAACATCTGTACCGCCTTGATCTGCCATCGAAAACCCCGTCGCAAATTCCGCCGGAATTGCGGTTTGAAGTACGCGAGCGCCTGGATCACGAGGGAAATGTCCTGACTCCGCTGGATGCAAACTCGATTGCAGATGTTTTGGCGAAAATCAAGGCAAGCGGTGTCAAATCCGTTGCGGTGTCTTTACTGCATTCCTATGCGAACCCGGCACACGAGGTTGCGCTTGGTGAAAAACTACAAAACGATTTTCCATATGTTGCCCTGTCCCACCAGATAAACCCCGAGGCCCGCGAGTTTGAACGCACCGCGACCACAGCCCTGAGTGCCAGCCTTATGCCGCTGGCCGCCGGGCAAATTGACCGAATGGAGGTCATCAAACCAAAAAATTCAAGACTACATTTGTTCCATTCTGCAGGTGGTATGGCCGCCCCAGCCGTGTTGCGCGACCTGCCTTTGGGGCTGGCAATGTCGGGACCGGCGGCGGGTGTGGCAGCGGCGGGACATGTTGCGCAGAAACTGAAAATAGCAAAGGCACTTAGCTTTGATATGGGTGGCACCACAACCGATGTTTGCCTGATTTCGGATGGCAAGGCTATGGTCAGTTCCAGCCGGTCTTTGGGGGATCGTCCGATCCGCCAGCCGATGGTCGCGGTTGATTCAATCGGGGCCGGTGGTGGTTCTATCGCGCGACTGGATCATGGGGCGCTGGTTGTTGGGCCAGAAAGTGCCGGCGCGTTCCCTGGGCCTGCCTGTTATGGCAAAGGTGGCAAAAAACCAACGGTTTCAGATGCAAATCTGGTACTTGGTTATCTGGATGCCGACCGTGTGTTGGGGGATAATCTGGCGCTGGATGCTAATGCGGCACGCGCAGCTATTCAGCCGCTTGCTGATGACATGGCACTAGACGTTGAAGACGCTGCCCTTGGCATTGTGCGCGTTGCCAATTCAGCAATGGTCCGTGCGTTGCGACGGATCACCGTGGAGCAGGGGATTGATGGGCGCGATTGCACGCTGATGGCCTTTGGCGGGGCCGGGCCAATGCACGCGGTCGAAGTGGCGCAGGAATTTGGCATATCAAAAGTGATTGTGCCCGGGTTCTCCAGCATGTTTTCCGCGCTTGGCTGTGTCAGTGCCGAGATGAGCTATACCCGCCAGCGCACCCTGCGCATGGCGTCCGAAGCTTGGGATAAAACACGATTACGCCAAATGTGCTGCGAGATGCACGACGGGCTGGGCCAGCACATGGCCGAACCGCTGAAGGTCGCCGGATTAGGTGTGCAAGATTTGCTTATTACCAAGGTTGCACTGGTTCGTTATCGTGGCCAAAGTTATGCCATCGAGGTGCCAAACCCGAATTTCTCTGACCCGGTTGCACTGGGTCAGGTATTTCAGGCCCTGCATGAAAAACTTTACGGATTTGCGACTGACGAACCGTGGGAGCTGCAATCTTTACGCATGACCGCCTCAGTGCCACGCAAATACAAAGCAAAATGGGCAATAGGTCTGAAAGTAACAGATGTTAACCCAACCAAGATCACCAAATGCGCGTTTGAAACCAGTGGTGCAATCGATACACCGCGCTATGGGCGTGACACTTTGCCAGTTGGCAAAACCCTGTATGGCCCCTTGGTGGTCGAAGATGCATTTTCGACTATAATCGTTCCGCCATTGGCAATGATGACAGCCGATGCTGACGGAAATCTTGTGATAAATTGCAAAGGCGGCATTTAATGTTTTCCGTTGACCCGATCACACTTGAAGTTATTCGCAACGCGCTAACCGCCACCGCCGAAGAAATGTCGCTTGTCGTGATGCGCTCGGCCCGCTCACCCTTGTTGCGCGAGGCTGGCGATCTGTCATCAGCCCTGACCGACGTGGATGGGTTTCTGATTGCACAAGGCCGCGATGTGCCGATGCATATGGGCGTGATGAGCTTTACCGTACGTGAATTCCTGAAGCGTGTTCCCAAAGAAAAACTGGCCCAGGGCGATGTCTGGTTTCTGAACCTGCCCGAAGTTGGTGGCAATCACTTGCCCGACGTAAAAGCCATTCGTCCGGTATTTGTTAATGGCACCCTGCGTGGCTTTGCTGTTTCATTGGCGCACTGGGCTGATATCGGCGGTGGTGTACCAGGCAGTTATGTACCGCATGCGCGCGATGCATGGGCTGAAGGGCTGCGTATCCCGCCGCTCAGGGTTTTCACTGCAGACGGTGTGGACGAAGAGAAGCTTGAGGTAATTCTTGCAAATGTACGCGGCGCCGATGAACGCCGGGGCGATATTCTGGCGCAATTCGCTGCCACCCGCGCAGCCGATGATCGAATGAACCAGATATTCAGCCGTCACGGAACTGATATGACAGTTGCGGCAATTGCGGCTATACATGACCGCGCAGAAGCACAAATGCGCGCAGCCCTGCGCGATATTCCCGATGGTACTTATTCGGGTGAAGACTGGCTGGATGATGACGCTGCTGGCGGGCCTCCGCTGGCTATTCGCGTTGCGGTTACGATTGCCGGGGATACAGCCCGTTTTGACTTTACAGACACTGATGACGCAGCACTTGGGCCGATCAATACTACACCCTTTATTACCGCCGCGTCAGTCTATTACGTCATGAAAGCCCTGTTTGGGCCTGGCATTCAACCAAGCGGCGGTTGCTATCGCCCGTTTGAAGTGATCACCCGCTCCGGATCTGTCCTTGAACCTGGATTTGATCGTCCGGTTGTTGGCGGCAATCACGAAACTTCGCAACGGGTGGCGGATGCGGTATTCAAGGCTTTCGCGCAGGTTTACCCCGAATGTATCACAGCTGGCGGGCCAACAACCTCGGGCTTACTGTTGTTTGGCGGTCGGCGTGCAGACGGGGTGTGGACAACACTTTACGAAACTCATGGTGGTGGCGAAGGTGGGCGCATTGACCGTGATGGTGCAAATGCCATTCGTGTACATATGTCTAACGTAATGAACACCCCCGCCGAGGTGATCGAAGCCGAATACCCGCTACGCGTAGCTTGTCAAAAGCTGCGCAAAGGCTCGGGTGGTGACGGTGCACATAAAGGCGGCGAAGGCCAGCACCGCGAATATCAGGTGTTGTGTGAGAATATGTCAGTCACCTCTATGTTCGAGCGTCGCATTGTCGCCCCATACGGGCTTGAGGGCGGCGAAGACGGCGCGTTGTTCAAGGTCGAAATAATTCGTGCCGATGGGCAAACATCCGAGATGCCCGGCAAGGCAAACTTGCGCTTGAATACGGGCGACACTGTTAAAGTTCAAAGTTGCGGCGGTGGCGGATATGGCCATGCCGACACATCCAACCAAACAAAATGGGAGATCAGAAAATGAAACTTGAAGGAAAAACAGCCATCGTAACCGGTGCCGCCAAAGGTATGGGTGCTGCCATTACAATAACGCTTGCACGTGAAGGGGCAGATATTCTGCTGACTGCGCGCGACGTAGCTGCGCTCGAGCCAGTGGCAGAAGAAGTCCGCGCCATGGGGCGCAAAGCCCATGTAATTGCCTGCGATGTGATCCAAGAGAGCCAGGTTAAAGCCATGGTTGATAAGGCGCTTGAAGTCTTTGACGGACACATTGATATTCTGGTCAACGTGGCCGGTGTTACCGGTCCGATCGAAACTGCCGTTCAAGACATCGAAGTCGATGATTTCGACTACGTTATCATCGCTAATGAGCGTGGTACTTTCTTGCCAATCAAACACGTGGTTCCCACCATGATTTCGCAAAAATACGGTAAGATTGTTAATATTTCCGGCACATCTGGCCTGCGGGGCTACCCGATGCGCACATCCTATAGCGCTTCGAAATGGGCGGTGCGCGGCATCACCCGCACGGTGGCGCTGGAAATGGGCCCGCATAATGTGAATGTGAACGCGGTTTGTCCCGGCATCGTGGAAACACCGCGCATGATGAAACTATGCGAAGGCAAAGCCAAACAGCGTGGCTGGACGGTTGAGCGGGTTTATGAGGAATATGTGCAGGACATGGCTTTGAAACGGGTAACGACCGGCCAAGATATCGCCAACACCGTGCTTTTCCTTGCGTCGGATGAATCGCGTCAAATTACGGGCCAACACATCGCCGTTGATGGCGGCTGGGACGTTTAAGCAATAGTTTGAAAGGATAGACCAATGAACAAAGCAAGGAAATTCGAAGCGCCCGGCGGCATACCTTCGCAAATGTATATTGACGGAAAATATGTTGATGCAACAGGTGGTGGGCGGATCGAAACGCTTGATCCGGCTACCGGTATGGTGTTTGCAGATTTTCCTGCTGGTCAGGTGGCTGATGTTGACATGGCGGTTGCTGCCGCCAAGTCATCGCTTTGGGGGGCGTGGCGTCAGGTCGTGCCTGCTGAACGGGGCCGTATTCTGAACCGCGCCGCTGCCCTGATCCGGCGTGACGCTGAGCGCCTGGCAATAATCGAGGTACTGGACAGCGGCAAACCCTTGGGCGAAGCGCGCGGTGATGTTGAAACCACTGCGGCGTATTTTGAATATTACGCAGGCATGGCCGATAAACTGCAGGGCGATTCAATTCCTTTGGGCGTAGATTTTATGTCTTTCACCTTGCATGAACCTGTGGGCGTAACCGCCCATATTATCCCGTGGAACTTCCCGCTGGTGACAACCGCACGCGGCGTGGCTCCGGCGCTGGCGGCGGGTTGCACGGCAGTGGTAAAACCAGCCACACAAACCCCGCTGACCGCGATGGCTTTGAGCGGCATTCTGGCCGAAGCCGGGCTTCCTGACGGCGTTTACAATGTGGTGACGGGTCGGGGCAGCGACATTGGTGATGCCCTGACCGGCCACCCAGATGTTAACCATGTAACGTTTACAGGATCGGTTCCAACCGGGCTTGGTGTGATGAAGACTGCTGCGGATCAGGCCACTTCCGTAACGCTGGAACTGGGCGGAAAATCCCCAGTTGTGGTACTGAAAGATGCGGATATCGACGCCGCAGTCGCCGGTACTCTCAAAGCGATTTATATGAATGCCGGTCAGGTGTGCTCTGCTGGATCACGCCTTGTGATCGAACGTTCTGTTCACGCCCAGATGATGGAAAAACTGGTAGCAGGGGCCGAAGCCCTGACGGTTGGACACGGCCTGGACGCGCCGCAACTGGGGCCACTGGTGTCTGAAAGCCACCGCAAAACGGTGGCAAACTACGTGGACTCAGCCCATCAGCGCGGCATTAATATCGCGACCGGCGGCAAAGCGCTGGAGATTGAAGGCTGCGAGGGCGGATACTTCTACGCGCCCACTATTCTGGATAATGTGGTCAGTTCCGATATCGTTATTCAGGAAGAAATATTTGGCCCTGTTCTCAGCGTTCAAATCGTGGATTCACCCGAACAGGCAATTGCGGTATCCAACGATACTCCGTTTGGCCTGTGTGCCGGGATCTACTCAAGCGACATCACCAAAGCCATGCGGTTCGCCCGCGATGTCGAGGCGGGACAAGTATTTATAAATCAGTATTTCGCCGGCGGTGTCGCAACACCTTTTGGCGGAAGTAAGTTTTCCGGCTTTGGTCGCGAAAAGGGGCTGGCAGCGCTTGGCAGCTACTACCGCGTCAAATGCATTACAACACGAATTTAGAGGAGTGACGACTTATGTACGGCGAATTTAAACTGGAAATGCCGCAACAACTGGACGAAGCACTGGCTCTGATAGCTGAAGACCCGGCCGAGGTGCTTTCCGGCGGCACCAACCTGATGATTGAGCTGCGTGCACGCAAACTGCGCCCGGAGCAAGTTGTCTCGCTTGATGCTCTTAGCGAGTTGCGTGGCATCGAAGTGGATGGTAACAGAATAACCCTTGGTGCCCGAACCACAATTTCCGATATTCTACGATGTGATGATATGGCTGAATTCGGGCCATCACTGTTGGATGCAGCAAACCTGTTTGCCGGACAAATGGTGCGCAACATGGGCACTGTCGGCGGCAATATAGCATGTTCCTCACCCGCGGCTGATCTGGTTCCGCCGCTGATGTCGCTTGACGCCGAGATAACGCTTGTTTCAAGCAAAGGCACGCGCAAAGTGGCTTTGTGCGACTACTATTTGAGCTACAAGAAAGACGTGCGTGCACCAAGTGAAATGATTACTTCTGTGTCATGGAAAAAGCTCGCCAAGAATAGCTCCAACAGTTTTTATAAACTTGCGCGACGTATTGGTGATGCAATCACTGTAACCGGCGTGGCGGTGACACTGACTATGGACGGGGATCGCTGTACAACCGCGCGCATTGCTCTTGGTGCTGTTGCGCCGACTGTTTTCCGTGCAACGAATGCCGAGAAAATACTTGAGGGGCAGATCTTGACGGATGATCTGATCACAACAGCCGCACAACAAGCCAAAGCACAAAGCAGCCCGATTAGCGACGTGCGGGCCAGCGCAGAATACCGGCTTCATACCGTCGGCAAACTAACCCACCGCTTGCTTACCCAAGCCCGCGACAAGCTGGTTTAAGAAAGGTGACACAAATGAAAAATTCCAAAGAAATTATTTTGAAAATAAACGGGCGAAACGAAAAAATCACTGTCCCTTCACATCGTACATTACTGGAAGCCTTGCGCGAAACCGGCCATGTAGAAGTGAAATGCGGTTGTGAAAAAGGCGATTGCGGTGCTTGTGCCGTGCTGGTTGACAATGTGGCGATCGACAGTTGCCTAACGTTGGCATGGACCAGTGAAGGTAAGGAAATCACCACGATTTCAGGCCTTGGAACGCCAGATGAACCGCATCCATTGCAAGCCGCGTTTCGCGATCTGGGTGCTGCCCAATGTGGGTTTTGCACGCCCGGGATGATCATTGCGGCGCAGGGGGTGATAAACGACAACCCCGCACCAACCGATGACGAAATCCGTATGGGGCTTAGTGGCAACCTGTGCCGCTGTACGGGGTACGCCAAAATTCTGGATGCGGTGGGTCACGCGGCATCCGAAATGCGCAAAAATGGAGAGCCGTCATGAGCACGATTGTAAATCTGGACGACAGCGTCCCGAACGTTAATTACCGCCAAGTAGGCAAACCTTTACCCCGTACCGATGCTGCCGGCAAAGTATTTGGCAAAACGCCCTATGCCGGTGACTACCAGATGCCGGGGATGTTGCATATGCGGGTTGTGCGGGCCGATATCGCCAGCGCAGAATTGACACATCTTGACGTTGAAAAGGCCCGTGCGCTTGCCGGTGTGGTGGAAATTATCACCGCTGCTGACCTGCCAGACCGCATGGCTGCAACCGACATTCCCGGCCAGACCGGGCAAAAACGCATGGACACCGATCAGCAGGTTCTGGTGCGCAAGCGGGTCAAGTATTTTGGTGAACCCATCGCACTGATTGCCGCTGAAACGCCTGACATTGCCAACCGCGCCGCCGAGTTGGTCGCGTTCACGCTTAAGCCTATCCCCGGAGTTTATGACCCTATTGAGGCGATGAAACCCGGTGCGCCGATTGTGCAGGGCAAAGACAATGTCGTAGCGACGCACAAGATCAAAAAAGGCGATGCTGCCGCAGGGCTGGCTGCCGCTGATATTGTGATTGAGAACACTTACAAGACTCCGTTTCAGGAACACGCCTTTCTAGAGCCCGAAGTCGGCCTTGCATGGATTGATGAAAACGAAGTGATCAACATCCGTGTCTGCACGCAGGTGATTGAGCATTTCCGTGCTATCGCTGATGCGGTGGGCGTGCCCCACAACAAAGTGCGCATTCGCGGTGCTCTGGTCGGTGGCGGCTTTGGTGGCAAAGAAGATGTCACAGTTGAAATTTATCTGGCGCTGATGGCAAAACGGACATTACGTCCCGTGCGGCTGGAATACACCCGCGAGGATTCGCTGGTCGGTCACGGTAAACGCCACCCCTTTACGTTAACCTATAAAACCGGCCTGACCAAAGACGGAAAAATCTGTGGTTTGGATGTACAAATCATTGCAGATTCAGGCGCTTATGTGTTTCTTAGCCCCTATGTTCTACTTTACGGGGCAGTCAATGCGCCGGGGCCATATAAGGTTGAAAACCTGAATGTATTTGCACAGGCTGTGGCAACCAACAACATGTTCACCAGCGCCTTTCGCGGGTTTGGCGGCATGCAATCATGTGCTGCCTATGAACAGCAGATGGATGAATGTGCCAAAGCACTGGGTATGGACCGTATTGAATTCCGTCGGCTGAATTACCTGAATACAGGCGATGAAATCTCAACCGGATTTGTGCCACCCAGTGCGATCTGGACCGAAAAATGTGTTGATCTGGCATGGAAAAACCTTGGCGGTGAGCTGGCCTTGAAAAAGGACGGTCCTATCAAGATCGGGCGCGGTGTTGCGGCCTATCAGCAAAGCTATGGTCGCCTGACTTTCTTGCATGATACATCCGAGGCATGGGTTGGGGTCGAGATTGATGGCACCGTAATTGTGCGCTCTGGCGTGACCGATATTGGGGCGGGGCAAGTTTCGGCGTTGGGCCAGATCGCGGTTGAAATTCTGGGGGTCAGCCTTGAAGATGTGATCATCTATAATAGCGATTCTGCCGTGACACCTCTGGCAGGAACAACCACTGCAACGCGTGCGCTTTATATGACCGGAAATGCCACAAAAATGGCCGCCGAAGCGGTGCGGAAGCGGCTGGTCGCCCGCGCCGCAAAGTCTTTTGGCGTAGAACCCGATGTGGTTGATCTGGGGGGAAGCAGGGCGTTTGTGATCGATAATCCGGAAACATCCATGGAATTTATTGATTTAGTAAAACTTTGTGCATCCGATGGTATTCACCGCTCTGAATTGGTAAATTTCAAGGCACCATTCTCGGACTATCTGGACCCGGAAACAGGACAAGGTCAGGCCCATCCTGACTATGTTTACGGTGCCCACGCAATCGAGGTTTCGGTTGATACGGACACCGGCGAAGTGCGGGTTCTGCGCTCGGTTGCAGTGCATGATATTGGTCAATGCATAAACCGTGCAGCTGTGGAAGGTCAGATCGAAGGCGGCACCCAGAATGGTCAAGGTTTCGCGCTTAGCGAAGAAATGCTTTATGAAGAAGGTAAATTGGTGACCCCTTCGTTCAGTGAATACCTGATGCCGACGTCAATGGATATGCCACGGGTCGAAATCAGTTTGCTTGAATCGCGTAGCGGACTTGGACCCTTTGGCGCCAAAGGAATTGGAGAACCGGCAATTTCACCTGTTGCACCTGCTATTGCCAACGCAATTGCCGATGCCATCGGAGTACGCGTATTCGAAATGCCAATAACGCCCGAGAGGGTAGTGAATGCTTTGAAAGGTGCTGTCGGACAAATGTAGACTAGTGGATTGGTTCCAACAATTGGAACCCGCGATTTCGTGCGGCGATAATTTCGTCTGGGCCAACTTGGACCTGTCCCGCTTTAGTGCCGCTCCATGAACTCATTTAAGCGGCAATCCCTTCGAAAGCCAAGGGACTTTTCCAGCCTAGAGCAGAATGTCTGCGGGGCAATCCGCAGTCGTTTGCACATTGGCTCGACCCCAAAATCAACACAGTGATCTTCAATGAAAGTTACCGCTTGCGAAACGGGCGGTCGAGCTCCGCCTGCGCAAAATATGCAGACGCCTTCTTCAGGATCTCATTGGCCTGGCGTAGTTCACGAACTTCACGCTCAAGGACTTTGATCCGTGCCTTCTCTTCGCTCGTCGGCCCTGTGCG
>DAOUQS010000231.1 GCA_030625465.1 Amylibacter sp.
CCCGCCAAAATCGCCGTATTTTGCGATGGCATCTCCCAATCCAGCGTTTGCAATTCCTCTTCCCCGAACTGGCGTTCTTCAGAAATTTCAGCGCGGCGCGCATCACTTAACACCGCCAAACTGCGATAGCGCCATTCGGGCCGCGATGACAAAACCACAATGTCATCCTTATTCGACACCAAAATCATCTCGTTTGTTTGTTCCAGAGTTTCCGTTAACCGTGTCAGATCCAGCTTCACCACCGCCACCCCGATGGGCGCGCCCGACCTTAAAATCGGCGCCGACAGAAAATACCCCGCGCGCGATGTCGTCGCACCAATGGCAAAAAGACTGGCGCGTTTGCCTTGCATGGCTTCCTGAAAATACTGCCGGAACCCGTAGTTCTTGCCCAAAAACGTTGGCACCTTAGCAAAGTTCGATGCAGCAATCGTCAATCCCTGCACATCCATCACATAAATCGCCTCTGCACGCGCATCTTGTGACAATGCTAACAGCTCTTGATTTAATCGCGCAGGCACCCGCGATTGCACCGCATTTCGAACCGTTATTTTATCAGCCACAATCACCGGTAAATGCTCTAACCGCTGCAATTCATTTTCAATGGTTGTGCGATAAAGCGATAGCTTGGCGGCCGCCTGGCTTAACTCAAGCGTGCGAAAAACCGAAGATGCAGTATAAAACAACCCGGTCAATATAATCACCGCCACCACAGATAATATCAGTGGTGCGGTGAATTTAACCTGGGTTTTATTTTGGGACATCATCCGCGACAGAACGCTTATTTTTTATAAAAGAGTCAATCTTATTTTAATGCACGTATTTTTTTAATCAAACCACTGGTCGATGAATTTAGCGCTGACAAGTCGGCGTCATCATCCAGCATCGGGGTCAGTTGGCCGGCCATCACCTTGCCCAGCTCAACGCCCCATTGATCAAAGGAATTCACATTCCAGATCACCCCTTGAACAAAAACCTTATGTTCATAAAGCGCAATCAGCCGCCCCAGACTATAAGGTGTCAGGCTACGGTATAAAATTGAGGTGCTTGGCCGGTTGCCCGGAAATGTGCGATGCGCAACAAGTGCATCAACCCGCGCAGGCGCGTCCCCCGCCGCCACCATCTCTTTGCGCACTTCCGCGCTGGTTTTGCCAAATGCCAGCGCATGGGATTGCGCTAAAAAATTTGCCGTCAGAAGATCATGCTGGTCAACCAGATAGGATGTCGGCTGCGCGCTGATCATAAAATCTATCGGCACAATATCCGTTCCTTGGTGGATCAGTTGAAAAAACGAATGCTGCGCATTGGTGCCCGCGTCACCCCAAATCACCGGCCCTGTCTTTGTAGCAACCGAAGCCCCCTCTTTTGTCACCCGCTTGCCGTTGCTTTCCATGTCCATCTGCTGAAGATACGATGAAAAATTTTCAAGCCGCTGGTTATAAGGTATCAGGGCCACCGTGGCGCAACCCATTATATTGCGTCGCCAGACCCCGATAAGCGCCAGCAAAACCGGCAGGTTCTGCGCCAAAGGTGTGGTCTTGAAATGCTGGTCCATATCCCGAAACCCGTCCAGAAATGCACGGAAGTTTCCGCTACCAATGGCAATCGCCAAGGACAGCCCGATAGATGAGGTCAGCGAATACCGTCCGCCAACCCAGTCCCAGAACCCGAACACCCGCTCGGGGGCAATGCCAAATGCACCTGTTGCCGCAAGATTGGTCGACACCGCTGCAAAATGCGATTTGGCCGCTTCCACCCCAAGCGAATTTTCAACCCAGTTTTTCGCCGCTTGCGCATTGATCATGGTTTCTTGTGTGGTGAACGATTTGGATGCAATCAAAAATAACGTGGTTTCAGGATTCAAATCACGCGTGGCATCACGCAAATGCGCCCCGTCCACGTTGGACACGAAATAAACATTCGGGCCTTCACTGGCAAACTTGGACAAAGCCCGCACCGCCATCACCGGCCCCAGATCGGATCCACCGATCCCGATGTTAATCACATCCGTAAACGCCATGCCTTTCGCATTGGTTATCCGCCCGGCCCGCACATCATCGGCAAACTGCAAAAATGTTTCCAGCACAGGGGCCACCAGCTCTGCCGTTGCCTGCCCGTCAACCTGATACCCGTCTTCGGGCGTCCCGCGCAAAGCCATATGCATAACCGCACGATCCTCGGTGGTATTGATATATTCGCCTGCAAACATCGCGTCACGACGTGTTTCAACACCTGCCGCACGCGCCAGATCAAGCAAATGCACCATCGCCGCCGCATCAACCCGTTCCTTGGAAAAATCAATCGTCAGATCGTCAAGGCTGAATGAAAACTGTGCAAACCGTTCAGGATCATCCGCAAACATTTCACGTAAATGTACGGGTTCAAGCCGCTCCCAGTCAGTCGCTAATACATTCCAGGCCTGCTCAACACTCTGCACCATTTATAAATACCTTAACTTTGAAACTTGTTTAACAGTTACTTACACATAAACCTTAATGCAAGCTGTTCAAATTTAAGTTATCTCTGGCAGCCGTGCCAATCAGGATGCAACCAAGGCTGCGCATTCGATGGTGCCAGCGGCACTTTCCCCAAAATATGATCCGCCGCCTTTTCCCCCGTCATAATAGACGGCCCGTTCAGATTACCGTTGGGAATACGCGGGAAAATGGAACTGTCAGCCACCCGCAGCCCATCAACCCCGATCACGCAGCATTCAGGGTCAACCACCGCCATCGGATCACCCACCGCACCCATCTTGCAGGTGCCACACGGATGAAACGCGCTTTCCACATGCTCCTTGATGAACCCGTCTAGTTCACTATCCGACTGCAAATCAGCCCCCGGCTGGATTTCAGACTTCACATATGGCTTGAACGCCTGTTGCGCAAAAATCTCGCGGGTTAAGCGGATACAGTTGCGAAAATCCGCCCAATCCTCATCACAGCTCATATAGTTAAACACTATCTTGGGCGCATCTTTCGGATCAGCCGACCCCAAGGTCACCGCACCGCGTGATGCTGACCGCATCGGCCCCACATGCGCCTGAAACCCATGCCCATCGGCTGCAACCTTGCCATCATAGCGCACCGCAATCGGAATAAAATGATATTGAATATCAGGGTATTCAACCCCGGCTTTTGACCGGATAAAAGCCGCCGTTTCAAACTGGTTTGATGCCCCAAGCCCAGTCTTTGTAAACAACCATTGCGCACCTATTATTGCTTTGGAAAACAGGTTCCAGTGCTTATATAAAGTAATCGGCTGGGATGCCGCCATCTGCAAATACAACTCCAGATGATCTTGCAGGTTCTGCCCCACCCCTGCCCGATCCGCCACCACATCAATCCCGTGTTCGGCCAGATGCGCCGCAGGGCCGATGCCCGACAGCATCAACAGTTTGGGTGAATTGATCGAGGACGCCGCAAT
>DAOUQS010000244.1 GCA_030625465.1 Amylibacter sp.
GTGGAAGAGTTTGACAGGCGTATTCGCAAATACCTTGGCTTTAATGCCGAAACAAAAGTGCTTTATACCGCAGAGCCGAAAATTGACGGCCTGTCCCTGTCGTTACGGTATGAAAACGGCAGGCTGGTTCATGCGGTTACACGCGGTGACGGCGAGGTCGGGGAAAACGTCACCAATAATGCGCGCACCATTGCGGATATTCCCCAAAGCATAGAAAATGCACCCGAAGTGATGGAAATCCGTGGTGAAGTTTATATGACCCATGCCGATTTTGCCGCACTTAACCAGCGGCAGGCGGAAAAAGACGCGAAACCGTTTGCCAACCCGCGCAATGCCGCCGCAGGATCATTACGACAGTTGGACGCAAAAATAACCGCATCAAGGCCGCTAAGGTTTTTCGCCTATGGCTGGGGGGAATTATCACAACCTTTGGCCAACACCCAAATGGGTGCGATTGCCCGAATGAATGTAATGGGTTTTGCGACGAATAAGCTGACAAAAACCTGTAACGGGCCAACGGCATTAATCGCGCATTATGCCGACATTGAAGACCAGCGCGCAACGCTTGGCTATGATATTGACGGTGTTGTTTACAAGGTTGATGATCTG
The DNA here is from genome assembly GCA_030625465.1 of Amylibacter sp. Lineage (GTDB taxonomy): Bacteria > Pseudomonadota > Alphaproteobacteria > Rhodobacterales > Rhodobacteraceae > Amylibacter. Next base: position 610 of record DAOUQS010000244.1, read on the forward strand.
TCTTTACAGGCCCGCCTTGGCTTTCGTGCGACCACGCCGCGTTGGGCGATCGCCCATAAGTTTCCGGCCGAAATTGCCCATACGCGGATTGAAGGGATCGAAATTCAGGTCGGACGCACCGGCGCGCTTTCCCCGGTTGCCCGTCTTTTACCGGTTACGGTTGGCGGCGTGGTGGTGTCAAATGCCACATTGCATAACGAGGATTATATCAAAGGCGTCGACAGCAAGGGAAACCCGATCCGTGAAGGCCGCGATATTCGTGTTGGTGACTGGGTTGAAGTGTACCGTGCCGGTGATGTGATCCCGAAAATTCGCGATGTTGCATTATCGAAACGGCCGGATAACAGCCAAGCCTACATCTTTCCGGTGTCTTGCCCCATATGCGGATCGCCTGCGGTTCGTGAAGCGGGCGATAGCGTGGCACGTTGCGCCGGTGGCCTGATTTGCCCTGCGCAGGCCGTGGAAAAGTTGAAACATTTCGTCGCGCGTGGTGCATTTGATATCGAAGGTCTGGGCAGTAAACAGATCAAGATGTTTTTCCATGATGAAAACCTTCCGATCAGGGAACCTGCGGATATCTTCACACTGGAAATGCGCAATGCGCAAAACCTGACCAAGCTGAAAAACCGTGAAGGCTGGGGCGATAAGTCTGCCACCAACCTGTTCGCCGCAATCAATGAAAAACGCAAAATACCATTGAACAAACTAATCTACGCCCTTGGCATTCGTCATGTCGGTGATACCAGTGGCACACTTCTGGCCCATAATTACGGATCATGGCGGGCGTTTATGCGCGCTATGGATCAGGCGGTGAATCACACAGGTGCAGCGTGGGACACCTTGATGGGCATCGACGGTGTCGGACAGGTCATGGCCACAACCCTGGTTGATACGTTTCATGAAACGAAAACACGTGCGGCAATAGATCGTCTGATCGGCCATCTTGATGTACAGGACATGAAAAAGCGTGACACATCCGGCAGCCCTGTTTTTGGCAAAACCGTTGTTTTTACCGGCGCGCTGGAATTGATGACACGGGCCGAAGCAAAGGTGCGGGCTGAAAATCTGGGTGCCAAAGTTTCAGGGTCTGTATCGGGTAAAACCGATTACGTTGTTGCAGGCCCCGGTGCCGGATCAAAAGCCAAAAAGGCCGCAGAGTTGGGTGTCACCCTTTTATCCGAAGCTGAATGGCTTGATCTGACAGGGCAATCAGGGTGATAACGGCAATATGAGCCGCCGACCCGAAATACTTTTCCCATTGTTTGCCGACCTGAAAGGTCTGGACGGGGTCGGGCCGCGCACTGCGGAACACTTTGCCAAGATGGATGTGGAACAGCCGCGCGATCTGTTGTTCACGCTGCCGCATAACCTTGTTGACCGCAAAATCATCACCAGCATTAACCAAGCAGCACTGCCCAGCGTCGTGACGGTCGAGGTCGAGGTTGGCCTGCACCAGCCTAATGCGGTTAAGGGTCGGCCTTATCGTGTTATGGTGCAAGATGCAGAGGCCTCTTTTCAACTGGTGTTTTTCCATGCCCATGCTGATTGGCTGCGCAAGCAATTGCCTGCGGGGCAACGCCGGATCATTTCGGGCAAGTTAGAGGTGTTCGACGGTCTGGCCCAAATGGTACATCCCGATTACATATTGCGCGTTGACGAGGTTGATCAAATTCCGCAAATCGAAGCGATCTACCCTTTGACCGCAGGCATTACGCAAAAGGTAATCCACAAAGCAATTGGCGGTGTGCTGGGCCGGATATGTGATTTGCCGGAATGGATAGAAGCCTCGGTTTTAAAGAAAAACAACTGGCCTGCATGGAAAGATGCGGTAATTGCAGCCCATGCGCCCAAAATGCCTGCTGATTTATCAAACACAGCCAAAGCGCGCGAGCGTTTGGCTTATGACGAATTTCTGGCGCATCAGACAACATTATCATTGGCGCGCGCCAACACGCGGCGCGCAAAAGGCTTTGAAACTGTCGGGACAGGTAAGTTGCGCAACAAGGTTCTGGCGGCCTTGCCGTACAGGCCGACCAATGCGCAAAGCCGCACAATTGATGAAATTACCGGCGATATGGCCGATAAAAAACGGATGAACCGGTTGTTGCAGGGCGATGTGGGATCGGGCAAAACCCTTGTGGCCTTTATGGCGCTGTTAACCGTTGTCGAGGCACAGGGGCAGGGCGTTATGATGGCCCCGACGGAAATTCTGGCACGCCAACATCTGGCGGCATTACAACCTATGGCTGAAGATGCCGGTGTGGTTCTGGAAATTCTGACAGGGCGCGACAAGGGGCGTGAGCGTAAAGCGAAACTGGCCGCACTTGCCAAAGGTGACATTCATATTCTGGTCGGCACCCATGCGGTGTTCCAAAAGGATGTTGAATTTGCAAACCTGCGCCTTGCCATTGTTGACGAACAACACCGTTTCGGTGTGCGCCAACGCATGGATTTGGGTGCCAAAGGCAATGCGGTCGACGTGTTGGTGATGACGGCCACGCCGATACCACGTTCGCTGGAACTGGCACATTACGGTGATATGGACATTTCTGTTCTGGAT
>DAOUQS010000001.1 GCA_030625465.1 Amylibacter sp.
CAGCACAAATATCAGTCAACAAGCTTTGCAAACCAGGCCGCTCCAGCGTTCCACCCGACAGGCCACCATCATCGTAAAGTTCAGGTACCAGAACCCACCCCTCGATCTTCTGACTGGTAATATAAGCAGCACAGGCTTCCCTCTGGGCATCAAGTGAGTTGAACTCCTGTTCCAGACCGTCTTCGGTGCTCTTTCGCGTATATATGGCGCAACGGATCTTCTTCATATGCTGGCCCCTGTCCCACCTGTCAGGCCAAAGAACCGCGGCCCTGACCAATTTGTGCCGGTAATATGAAGCGCGATCGCAGACAGTGATTTGAAGTGTTCATCACCCAGCATATATCCATCCTCGTTCACTTCAACGCTGTAACGTCGCCCGTTCCATTCGCGGATCAATTGTGTTCCCGGTTTGGCGGCAGCTGCCGCCAGCATGCTTGTAGATTTGCCATCTGCCGCGGCGTTCAGTGCCCGCTTCAAAGAAGGAGCAAGCCCGCCGAAGCGGCGGCATTGCGCGTCCCATATCAATGATTTGCGCATAAACATCATCGATATGTGATGCGGTGGTGCCATCCCGAACGCTTTAACCCAGGCGACACGAAGGTCGGAACGATCCAGATTACTCAATTCAGACATCCGCGCCTGTATGTCATTATCGCCGGCCATCAGGCACCCTGCCCTGCAGGCAGACTTGTGATACGGTAGCGGGTAAATTTGCTATTTCCCGACTTCACGGACGTAATCACATAGCCCGATTTACGCAGTTTGCTCAGGGCCGCACGGGTTGTATGCGGCAACCAGCCCAACCTCTTACTGAGACTGCCAACATCAGCTCCGCGCTCTTTACTCAGAAGGTTGATCAGCTTTGCCTTCTTGGTCATCTTGGGTCGGCGTGATACCCGTTCTGCTTTGCCATGCTTTACCGGTACTACGGCCTTTCTGGGCGGGTTTTTGATAGATATATTGGTCATGATTATTCCTTCTGTATCAGGCAAAGCCACTCTGGCCCTGCTACTGATCAAAGCCCGATCGTTCGGGCGAAGGAGGCGACACACCTGGTGCGTCGGTAGTGACAGTACCGCTCCACGCGACGCAGAAGTCCAGTTATATGTGGCTTAAGGGCAGGCAATTCCGACGGAAAATAACGTAAATTGGTGGCAATATGTATGGCGGGGCAATAAGACAATCAAAGAATAGGCTGTATTGGAAGAAACTCGGCCAAGTCATCGAACACCCGCGAAACATGACCACGACAAAAGATGTATCTCGGTTCAAATCACTTCAGCATGTTTCGGCATAAGGCAGTTTGGGCGGAAAGCGGACTTTCTCTGCAGGTGTAAAATGTTGGGTCACTGGTCCAAAAGCTGACCTTTGCCGGGGATTTAATAAGAAATTCGGAAGCAGCAAATTAGCTGCAGATAAGTTAGTAAAAAGCACCCGCCGCGAAACAAGAAATTACAGGAAGTGTCTCGTGAATTCGTACATAACTACAAATGCTGAAGGGGAACAGTGTTACCTACACATATTGACAATCAATATGGGACAGCAAACAGGATTGGTCCTATTGTCATTACGAGAATTGCCACGACAACAATGCAGACCAGATCAAGAATTATTCCGGTTTTCAACATATCGGACACTTTGATCGCGCCGGAGCCAAAAACTATAGCGTTGGGTGGTGTGGCGACCGGCAACATAAACCCGATGGTTGCTGCCAGTGCAACCGACATCATCAAAAGGACAGGATCAAGATCCAGCACTGCCGCACTTGCGCCCGCGACTGGTAAGAATATCGCAGCGACTGCCGTATTGCTGGCAAGCTCTCCAAGTAAAACGATGACTATAAATATACCCAACAAAAACAGAAATGTCGGCAGAAATGCAAGCAAGGATGTTGCGTTACCAATCCAAGCGGCAAGACCACTTGTGTTTATAGCATCTGCAAGTGCAAGCGCACCACCAAATAAAAGCAGGATATCCCAGCGGATTTTCAGTGCATCATCCCACTCCAAAAGCCGTTTGTTATCCGGTCGGGAGCTAGGCAGAATGAAGAGAAGAAGTGCTGCGGCAATAGCGATACCAGCATCACTTAAATGCAGCCATGGAATAAATCCCGACAGCACGCCCCGAAATATCCAGAAGAACGCAGCAAGGCCAATAATCACTGAAACAAAAAGTTCTGCCCGACTGAAGTCACCCAGTTTCGCCGCCTCATTTTCAATATAGCTGCCTTTAAGAAAATCACGGGAGATGTCTATCCGAAAGGAATATCGGGTTATCAGCAACCACGACAAGGGAAGCAGCAATACAACGGCCGGAACACCGATCATCATCCAACGCCAGAATTCCACTTCGATACCATAGGTTCTATTCATGAAACCGGCAAATAGTGCGTTAGGAGGTGTACCAATCAGGGTTCCCATGCCGCCAATGGTCGCCGAATATGCGATTGCCAACATCAATGCCGTTGAAAACTTTGCAATCTCGGTTTTTTCGCCTGGGCCGGCACGCATTTGAATGGCAGACACGATCGATTGCCCGATTGGAAGCATCATCATTGTCGTTGCGGTGTTGCTTACCCACATGCTTAGAAATGCCGTAGCGATCATCATACTGGCGATGATACCCGTAAGGCTTAAGTTTCCAAGCCTTAGAATTCCATAAGCAAAACGTTGACTTAAATGTTGTTTAACCATTGCCCTGGCCATAAGAAATCCACCAAGAAACAGAAAAATCAACGGGTTGGCATAGGACGTGGTGGTGGTATCGATTGTTGCGATCCCAAGTGCCGGAAAAAGCACGATTGGCAAAAGTGCTGTTGCGGCAAGCGGTATGGCTTCTGTCATCCACCACATAGCCATAAGCAAACAGACCGCGGCCACCGACCAACCTTCGGGGGTAAGTCCCGAAGGTGCAGGAAGTGCCAGCATAATAACAGCCACAATCGGCCCGAAAACCAAGGCGACCCGCCTGACTGCCTTTTCGGATCCGCCGTTGGATTTTCCCAAAAAATTACCAAACATAGTTGCTTTCTTTTAACTCACGCATCGTTAACAGGTCAATCATAGTTGAATCTTTCTGATAGAATCTGATCTGACGGGACACCCAATGCGATCAATTTATTCTCTGCAACAGTCATCATTTTAACCGGGCCACAAAGCAGGTAAAGCCAGTCTTTCATCTCTGGGGGTTGGAACAGCTCAGCAATAAGCTGCGCATCCATAATGCCGGTGCGGCCAGTCCAGCCCAGAGGCGGTTCTGACAGTACGTGAACAACCTTCGTGTCGTGATCACGTGACAAGGCTTCAAGTTCGTCGCGATAGGTAATCCGATCTTCAGCCCTGTTACCATAAACCAAAACCGTGGGCCGTGGATATTTTTCAAGTTTCAGTTGGCGAAGAATGCCTAAAAGAGGTGCGATGCCGACACCGCCTGCGATCAAAGCAATGCCAGATTCCTTGCGGCCTGACGCCACTAGATTACCATGTGGCCCATCCAGATAGGCTGTAGTCCCTACTGGTGTCTTTCCGATCAAGCGCGTTGAGTCGCCCAGTTCTTTGATTAGAAAGCTCAGGTTGGGGCCCGAGGTGGGTGCAGAACTGATCGAGAACGGGTTTTCATAGATAGAAAATGGGCTGTGGCCAAGGTTAAGCCAAACAAATTGGCCCGCTTTGTATTTCAAACCTTTGTGGCCCGTTGGCTTTAGCATGACCTCCCACATCCGGTTTGCCACTGGCGTGACCGATACCACACGCCAAGCCCTGCTCAGTTGTAAAAGCGGTTTGATCAGATAGACAAAAACCATCGTCGCCAATGCACCCACCGATAGCGCCAACCAGACAAGACGAAGAACTGGGTCTTCGCTATATCGCCCAGCGTTCAACGTATGATGAAGAACAAAGCCAACAATCAAAAGGGCTCCAATCCCATGCATTATACGCCATGCTTCATACTTGTATGGTAATTGGCTGCGTGCAATTGCAAGTAGGATAAGAGTTGGCAAAAGCAGCCATGCCAAAATACCGCCTGCCATAGCCCAGAAGTCTGGTGTCAGTGTTAATTGCCGCGTTGGATCCCAAGGAAGTTGCCGTGCAAGTGGAGCGCGATATAAAAATGGATGCACCAAGGCTAATAACAATGCAAACCGTGCCAATAGCTGATGCAATCTTAGTGTTACATCCAGACCAACCCCACTGGAAATCGCCCGAAATCGCCCGGAAAGAATGAATTCGACCAGTATGATGGAAAACGCCAGCATACCAGCACCGGTAGCCAGTTCATCAAGGATGCTGCGTGGCGGGCGCGCGTCCATCCAAGCCAGCAAAAGCGGCAGCAAGACAAGCGTTAGGTAAAATGCGATCAGGGCTTTCAGTTTCATTTAGTTATTGTCTTCTAAAATTGTAAAAACGGAAAGGGAGTTCATATTTTTACGGATCCGGCCAAAGTGAACGTATTTCTTCGGGCAGGCTTGCCAGTATGTCTGAAATCTCGCCGCGTGATATTCTGGCGTTGATCAATTTGAATACTTTTTGAATATCTTCATACCCGCGATAATCCGCGACGCTGCCCACGTGTTGTTCAATATCTGAAATAAAATCTTTTACATGCCGCTGTTTGATGGGCGTATTTTTTGGCACCCATCCTTCAAAGAACATACCGCGGATTAAAAGCGGAAGTTGAGCTGCAAATTGTGCTACCTCATCCACAAGAAGATGATCTCTAATTTGATGCAGTGTGACCCGTAGAAGCCGAAGCGCATCTCTCTGGCTGCTCCAGTCCAAACGATCAGTAAGTTCATTAATCCATTCATGCGTAAGCTGAACTGTGTGATCGATGGCTTCCAAACCTTTGGCTGTCATAACGTTAAACCTTCCGTTCGTGTTTTTAATCATTTGTTGGCTTAAAAAACATACGCTTGGGGTAAGGTATTGGATACTCTGTCAAAAATATGAACTGACTCAATAATTAACACATTGAGGCATAGGCGCATTGATATGGATCAATGAGGGCCACACGAGTACCCCGCGTTCTTCGTTAGTTATGAAAACTTCCTTCGCCCAAATAATGGGAATTTAATGGAAGTGTTCCGAGAGTCCGTACATATCTACAGGTTTTTGTTATCATCTAACAAATAGTGACACAGCCAAGGTAGTGATAAATATTTTGACGGTACCAGTTCTGCTGTCAGCCTAAATGGCGCTTATTTCTTATTGGATTTCTTGATCTTTGACTTTGCAGATTTCCCTAGCTTCCTAAAGAACGTCTTATTAAGGCTTATAAATTCTTCAATCATACGTGTTAAACTGCCCAATTCGATGCCCTTTAAATAAAAGAACCCGACCCAGCCCGCAAAAGACGCGCCTATAAAATTGGCAATCAGATCCCACATGGTATCAATCAACCCAGACTTTTGCATATTCAGGCCAAACAACTGATCACGACTTGCCGAATAATTAACTGATTCCAACCAGACTTCCCGGGCGCGGCAAGCATGACTGGCTCGATGGCAAACATCACCTCGCAATTGCGGGCTGCACTCGATACAATGTTTTTGGCAGTTCTTAGTGCTGACTTAACACATGATAATGACACGCAAGCAGGCAAGTTGAAGATGATAGCATCAAAGCCGCATTTTTCAAACCTTTGCGGTAAGATTGTAGCTGACGTCACGGAGGAAAGAATGTTGGTGCAGGAACTCATGACAATGGATATTGCTCAGGTCACGTCCGAGACACCAATCCGGAAGATTGCTGCGCTCATGCGTTTACGCGACATTGGTGTGGTTCCGGTTTGTGAAAATGGTCGCGTTATTGGTGTCGTCACTGATCGCGATATCGTTACGCAGCTTTTACCTGATGACGTGAGTATTGCCGGCAAGCAGGCCGGAGATGTCATGACCAGCAAGGTTGTCACATGTCGTGGTGATCAACCGATCAGTGAGATTACGGCAATCATGGGAGATCACCAGATTCGGCGACTGCCAGTGACAAATCATGAAAACGTGCTTGTCGGGATGGTTACGATCGGCGATATTGCCAGAGACTTCTCAGAACATATGGCAGGCGAAGCCTTGGGCGAAATCGTAGAGGAGCGTTGAGCGCTAAATCAAAGACACACCCCGTAACTGGAACTAAAGGCCGGCAAACAGGTCGAAACTGAGAAAAGGAATGCTAAATGAAACTGCAATACGGAACCTGGGTTGTCGTCGCCGATGGCGAGAAATACCTTTTACTGCGCAACATCGTGGATGAGAAATTCACCGATCTGCACGTCATCGGCAAGGATGAAATTGATAACCCGGCAGCACATGTGCAATCAAGCGATCGCGCCGGACGTATGCAGGGTACCGATCCCAGTGGTAAAAGTGCCTTGCAGGACACTGATTGGCACCGGGTTGAAAAAGAGCAGTTCGCGAATGAGCTTGCGGGCAAGCTGGAAATATGGGCTGTTAGAGATCGCTATACAGATCTGGTCATTATTGCTGATCCGCACTCGCTGGGCGCGTTGCGCACAGCCTATGGCGATAAGATGAAATCGCGGTTGCTGGCTGAGATCAACAAGGATCTGACAAATATGACAGTTGACGAAATCGAAAAGACGCTGAACGCGCTCTGATTTTGCCGGAGCCGAATTTCCAGCCTATGCTTGGGTTTCTGATGGCAGAATTTCCGCTTTCAGCCGGTTGAGTTCTATCCCCGCGATACTGACAAGACCGTCAAGGTCCTTAATGGTTATATTCAGGTGGTCGTTGGTGTCGATCAGGCCGCCTCGTGATAATCTCCTGAGCGTCCGGCAGACATGAACCGAGGACAGTCCGGCAAATTCGCCGATCTGCTGCTGTGTCAGCGGCAAGTGGAAATTCATGTTCTGGTCATCATCAAGGGCACTTATGCGCAGGTAAAGTTCCGTCAGGACATAAGCAACCCGCATCTCGGCGCTGCCCTGTCCCAGCCTGAGTACACGTTCGGCAATTCGCGCTCTTGCTGCTGCGGACAGGTTACGGATCGAGGCCCACACATGCGGTGGATCGGCTAATTCTAGGCTGTCCAGATCGGTAAGAGGCAACGCGGACACGGTTATATCGGTAAGGGCGTGTACATCAAAGGTTGAAATAGATCTTTCCCAAGCAGCGGGCGTAATCACATCGGATGGCAGGATGATGTCAATGGTCTGAACATGGCCGTCTTCCAGCGACTTGTTCAGCGCAACCCAGCCGTCCAGCACCCAGAAAAACGGAACCGTATTATCGCCTTCGCGGACAATGTCGGATCCGGCTGTATATCTGCGCGCATTCCTGTGCAGCAACGCCGTGATCCGTGTTCTGGCGGGGCCACTCAGACCATGCGTCAACAGGTCGAAGGGTGCAGTAGGGTGGGTTCGCAACTTCATGACACTTGTAGTATGTGACATCGTGAGACTCCTCATGCTGCACAAACTCTGGCTACCTGAAGTTATGGCCACTCAGTGACCATGGCGGCTGCAATCAGATTCGGCATATGCAATATTAAATATGCTGCATGAGCGTGTGCCTTGAATCAATTAACCTACAAGCCTCTCAGTTTAGACACAATAGACAATAACGGCACCCAGAACGAGAAGGGGCTGCATTGATGCCATCGCGGTTTTCTCCGTAATGCCGGTTTGGAAATTGGAAGTGACTAGAGCTTGGCCAAGCGTTTCCTTATACACAATCTGAGAGAGAATAGAAAATGAAGAAGCAGACAAATGTGACCGCCCGGACCGACAGAATACATCGGCCAATCGCCTTTCTGTTGATTATCGGCGTGGAAATAAAATATTTTCCCATGGGTCAGGAAGAGGCAGCGCAAAGCTAGCTTGAATTGCAGGGCTGATACTTTATAGATACAGGCGATCCAGTTTGCCGGACCGCCGCGTGAGTCAGGAGCCCATATGACCACCATCACAAGAATAGCACCCCATACTGCAGATGTAGATAAGATACTACTTTACCAAGGGGTAGACCCTGCAATCGGGTTGGCCGCCAGGGAGGTCGCGCGTCGGCGCAGACAATATGGGCCCAATCAGTTGCGGCAGAACCAGCGCAAAAGTGAAATAGTCATACTGGTTCATCAATTCAACAATATCATTGTTTGGCTTTTGGCCACCGGCGCTGCATTTTCCATCTTTCTGGGTAATCTGGCTGAAGCGATGGCCATTTTTATCGTCTTGCTAATTAATGGTGCGATCGGTTTTATCACAGAACTGCGCGCCGCCAGATCGATGGAGGCACTGCGCAGGATCGCTCAGGTAAAGACCCGGCTTCGCCGTGCGGGCAAGATTAAAACCGTCAATGCCCGTGACCTGGTGCCAGGCGATGTGGTTCTGCTGGAAGCAGGGGATGTTGTGACAGCTGATCTGCGGTTGATTCAGTGTACGAACCTGCAATGTGACGAATCTGTTCTGACCGGTGAATCCGCCCCGGTCACCAAGAACACAGCAGTTCTGAAGGCAAATATATCGCTGGGTGATCGCATCAATATGGCTTTCAAGGGATGTGCGGTGACCCGAGGTCAGGGGATGGGTATCATCGTGGCCACCGGCATGGATACGCAACTTGGACGGATCAGTGATTTGGCACAATCGGCAGAAGCTGGTATTTCACCGCTAGAAAAGCGTCTGGATCGGTTAGGGCACCGGCTGGTCTGGTTGACGCTGGGGCTGGCGGCAGTCACCATTCTTGCCGGTGTGCTGCGCGGACATGGGCTGACTGATATGATCCGGACAGGTGTGGCCCTGGCCGTGGCCGCAGTGCCCGAGGGTCTGCCGGTCGTGGCAACGCTCACCCTTGCGCGGGGCATGTGGCGCATGGCGGCGCGCAACGCCCTGATCTCGAGCCTGTCCGCGGTTGAGACACTGGGGGCCACCACGCTGATCCTGACAGACAAGACTGGTACGTTGACGGAAAACCGCATGACAGCGGTGCGCTATTTATTGGACGGTGTGGATATTGACGTTGAACGGGGTGGGAGCCGTTTTTCCCGTGACGGGGCCAAGGTTGATCCGGTAGAGATGCCGCCACTTCGACAGGCCCTCAGGATCGGTGCACTGTGCAACAGTGCCACCCTTGGTTTGGGTGATCAGTCTGGGGCGGACAGTGCAGGGGATCCAATGGAACTTGCCCTTCTTAGCGTGGCTGAAAAGATCGGACTGGGACGTCAGGGCCCGCTGGAAAAGGAACGGGAAGTTGCTCTGCATCCGTTTGATCAGGATCAAATGATGATGGCGAGCGTTCACACTGCGCAGGATGGCTTTCTGGTCGCGGTCAAGGGCGCGCCGGAGGCGGTGATTGCCCGCAGCACTTCCGTGCTTTCCGGTGAGATCAGAAAACCACTTAATACAACGGGTCGGGCAGACTGGTCAAGCCGTGCTCAGGGTGCTGCCGCCGAAGGTCTGCGCCTGCTTGCCCTGGCATCGCGGGAAACGGACAGGAAAGACGCGGATCCGTTCAATGGACTGACGCTAATCGGACTGGTCTGCCTTTTGGATCCTATCCGCAAGGATGTGCCGGACGCAATCCGCGCCGCGCGCGATGCCGGCGTCCGGGTGATCATGATGACGGGTGATCACGCTGCCACGGCCGCGACGATTGCCAAAAAAGCTGGGCTGGAGGACGGGGACATTACAGTAATGGAAGGCGCTGAGATAGGCGATATCGGCGATATAACCGAAGGTTCCGCGGATCATGGCAGGATTCTTGCCACGAATGTTTTCGCGCGCGTCGATCCCGAAACCAAGCTTGATCTGGCGACGCTGTTCCAAAAAAGCGGTGAGATTGTCGCGATGACTGGCGACGGGGTGAATGATGCCCCGGCGCTGAAAAAGGCTGATATTGGCATCGCCATGGGCCAGCGCGGCACCGAAGTGGCGCGCGAGGCCGCCGACATGGTGCTGAAGGATGACGCCTTTACCACAATCATCGCCGCGATGCATCAGGGCCGCATCATTTTCGAGAACATCCGCACCTTCGTCATTTACCTGATGTCGTGCAACGTGAGTGAGGTTCTGGTGGTCGGGCTGGCCGTGGGGCTGGGACTACCCGCACCTCTGTTGCCGCTTCAGATCCTGTTTCTCAATCTGGTGACAGATGTCTTTCCGGCGTTCGCATTAGGATTCTGTCAGGGTGACAGGGATATTCTGTCACGCCCGCCGCGCGATCCTGGCGCGCCGATTATCACCCGTGGTCATTGGGCATTGATCGGAACGCTTGGAATGCTGATCACATTGGTGACGCTTGGTGCCTTCATTCTGGCGTTGTTCTGGTTACGGCTCGGGTCTGGGTCGGCTATCACGGTGGCGTTTCTAACACTCGCACTAGCGCAGCTTTGGAACGTCTTCAATATGCGTAAAACTGACAGCGGTTTTCTGGTTAACGAAGTCACGCGTAATCCATATGTCTGGGGTGCTCTAGTACTATGTCTTGGTCTGATTGCGGCTGCGATATGGCTTCCCGGTCTGTCGCATACCCTTCACCTTACGAACCCCGGCACGGCGGGTCTTGTGTTGGCCCTGGGGGCGAGTTTTTTGCACTATGTGTTGGGGCAGGTAGTGCTAATTTTCAATCCGGTAGGGCGACTTACAGACCCGGCAGCAAAAATGAAGGACAAACTGAATGACCGAAGAAATTCAAGATAAATTGACCTTGGTTTAGTGGCAGTAAAGCACGGCTCATCAGCACAATCGTAAAATGGCCTTGATCTCTGTCAATGCGCGCCGTGTCAGATCGGCTTTGATGCAAGGAACGGCTGAATCGGAATGCCGGTCAGAAAAGGAAACAAAAATGAATTCAGATCCGAAACCGGAAGGCCCGGGGAGAACTCCGCCGGAGGAACCGACGGAGCCTCCTGTAGAGACACCGCCCGATATCCCGGTCGAAATTCCAGAACCTCCTGTGGAGATCCCGCCCGGCACGCCTGCGGAAGTACCGGCGCCTCCCGGCGAAGTACCACCCCCACCCCCGATGGAAACGCCATTTTAGTCTTGGGCCAATTGCGGTGATCAGAGTCATGTTAATGGATTAATCTAGATCAATGCAAAGCCGCTCAGGACGGGGTATAATGTATAGTATGCAGGCTGCATCTTGGCAACTGAACGAAAAGGAGATCCCATGTTCGCTCTGACAAGTCCTGATTTCAACTCCGGCGAAACCATTCCCAAACGATTTACGTGCGATGGGGACAATATCTCGCCCGCCTTTCGCTGGATTTGTGTACCTGATGGTACGAAAGAATTACTTCTGGTCTGTGATGATCCTGACGCGCCTAACGGTGTTTTTCACCACTGGGCGGCTTGGGGGCTTTCTCCTGATGCCGGGTTTCTGCGGTCCGGTTTCGGGGCCGAAAGTCTTGAGCCAGGCTTCCGCCAGGCGGTCAACGATTTCGGCAAGCCCGGCTATGGCGGCCCATGCCCGCTCAAGGGCGACAAACCGCATTCCTATCACTTCCGCCTGAGCGCGCTGCGCGAAAAGGTCACTGCCACCACGCTAGATGCGCATTGCGTCGAGATCATCGAACTCGCACACCCGCACGTGATAGAGTTCGCCGAGCATGTGGGGCTTTACGGGAGACCCGGACCATAATCACACTCCACTGGAACAGAGCAATGCCGCCGGTAAATTGCTCGGGTTTTTGGCGTGCTTTGGTTAAAGGGTGTTGCCTATGCAGACCATTACGCTGGCGGAGGTTGATTTTCATGTGCGGTGGTCAATGACTGATCCAGCTTGAACATCACATGCCCTAGCGTGCCGGCGGCGGTTTTTACGCCCTCTGCATCCTCGGCAATGAACTCATCCTCGATCCTGTGGCGGATAATACGCGCCGCAAGCACTTCATTTGCGCCGCCGCGATATATCTCGAATTGCGGATTGTTCTGCTTATCATTACTCCAGCAATACCGCGTTGCCCAGCCATGGGAAATCGCATGTGCGCCATAGCTTTCCAGCTTTTTCTGATCATCAAGACCGATCAGATTGTCTGGCAATCTCGTAATATCATCCGTCATGGTGTTAGCTTCTGTTGTTATCCCGGTTCAAATTTCATGGCGCTGATCGGGCGTACCGTACTGGCCTGCGGGCCGATCTCGCTTTCATCCGACTGCACCACCAGTTCCACCGTATCACGCTGCTGAAGATCGTCAAAGCTGCCACCGACGACGCTGTTCTTGTGAAAATAGATAAGCCGGTTGTCGGTCGCGATGATCTGGCCATAACCCTCATCGTGATTAATTTCGGCGATCTTACCCTGCAGCGGGCCCTCATGGGTCTTTACGTCATTGTTTGCCTTTTGTTTCCAGGCTTCCAAGCGCCGTTCCATCATCCGAAACGCGTCACGGATCGCTACTTCGACATGTTCATGCGATGGCTCATCATCCTTGCCGCTGTTGACAAACAACTCGCTGCCGGGCACGCGAAGTCCGATATGGGCGCCGTAAAGATTGCCCTTGATGTGGCGTTTTTGCAGGGCCTTGATGTAGACATGACAACTGGTGATGTGGTCAAAAATCCTATCAAGGCGCGCCGCTTTTTCTTGCACCAGCGTTTTGAGCGCATCGGAACCATCCATATTGGTGAATGTCAGTTCAAGGGGCATTTCCATATCTTTATTCTCCACAATTTTCCGACTATTAGTCTTGTCAATTATGCACCCCCGCGCAAACTTCTCCTTAACCTATGTCAAGGGCTTGGGTTTTTTTGCTTAACAGCAAAGTAGCAGGAAAAGTAAACGCAGGGTTAGACGGCGAAATGTTCAGGCAAGTGGTCAAAGCTGGCATTCTGGCGTCACCGGGTTTACCCCTGTGCTGCACATCAGGCATTTCGACGTCAGACCTTTGCACTGCCAAGTTTTTGGCGAACCGCTAGAAAGCTCATCACATCGCGCATGGTCAGCATGCCTTTGAGCACCCCATTATCGACGACCATGAGCCGACTGGTATGATGCTTTTGCATAACCTTAAGTGCATCCAGAATGGGCGTGTCCGATCGCACGACACGCGTCATGCTGTCGGATGCCATGATATCACCCACCGTCTTGTTGTACCGATCTACCGGTTTAACTCCGCCAATGTCTTCAAGCCTGATACATCCAAGCAGGGTGCCGTTCTGAACGACTGGAAAGGCCTTGTGAAAGTGGCGGTGGAAATAGGACTCGACCAGATCATCAAGCAAGGTATCGGCGGGAACCGTGACTAGATCAGACACCATGACGCGCTGAACCCTTATCTCCGCAAGTTCTGTTTTCAGGGCCATCTGCATTTGTGACGACTCGGCAGCACCGATAATAAACAGGCCGATCAGCCCCTGCCACAGGCCGGATATGAAATTGCCGGTAATCATGCTCAGCACGCCTATAGCAACCAGTAAACTGCCCAGAAGCCGACCCATGAAAGCAGCACGATTGGTCGCCTTTTCGACATCCCCGGTCCACCACCAGACAGCCGCCCTGAACACACGGCCGCCATCCAGCGGAAAGGCTGGGATCAGGTTGAACACTGCCAGAACCGTGTTGATAAGCGCCAGATAGGAAAACAATGCGGCAAGCGGTTTGTCGGGCGACGCGGCGGGAAACAGTCCGGACAGGCCATAAAACAATCCGGCCAGAATGATGCTTGCAATCGGCCCGGCGATCGCCATGAAAAACTCGGCCCGAGCGTTTGGTGGCATATCCTCCATTTCGGCCACGCCACCGAAAATGAACAGCGTGATCCCTGAGATCGGCAAATTGAACTGCCGCGCTATAATAGCGTGCGAAAATTCATGAACCACTATGGACAAAAACAGCCCGAGCGCCCCAGCGACACCCAGCACCCAGGCCGCTTGTGTGCTCAACCCTTCAATAACACTCGGGAAATACCCAGTGGCAAGGCTCCATGTGATAAGGATGGCTAGAAGAAACCAACTCGAATCAAGGCTGACCCGGAACCCGAGTATCGAAAACAGTTCGAATTTCCTGCCGAACATCTGCCCTCTCTATCTATCGTCAGGGCGCATCCCTTGCCATGCAAAACCCACAATACCCTGATGGTCTTATCCGGTAATGCCAGCATTAATCAGGGTCAATTGCAACATTTTTATCGCCGGAATGTTCCTGCCTGCTGTCAGGCGAACCTTGGTGCCAGTCTGCGGTAAATGCCCCCATCGGCCCTTTCCCCGGTGAGACGTCGTGCAATCCTCGCACACAAACTCCGCCGCAAACTTAATCGGGATTAATGCGGTGTCCGGTTGGTTATGTATTACTTTCAATCAATTTCATTGCCGAACTGGTTAATAGAAGGGTACGCATCATGATTGATAAAACTCAGGGAAAACGCATAGTGACGGTCGGTTCGAAAGTGCTTGAAGGTATCCTTCGTGTGCCCGAAGATGCATTGGGGTTGGTGATTTTTGCCCATGGCGCAGGAAGCAGCCGCCTCAGCCCGCGCAACAATTTCGTGGCTGAAGAGCTTGGGAAACGGGGCATCGCAACGCTTCTATTCGATCTGCTGACTGTAAAAGAAGCGGCTGATCGCAGCAATGTTTTCGACATCCCGCTTCTTAGCGAGCGTTTGATTAAAGCTGTGGAATGGGCACGAAGTCAGCCCCAATTGTCGAGCCTGCCCGTTGGCCTATTCGGGTCGAGTACGGGTGCTGCCGCAGCTCTCAGCGCAGCCGCGCATGCGCCGTCGGATGTAAAGGTCGTCGTTTCGCGCGGGGGCCGAGCCGATATGGCGGGAGCAGCTTTGGCAAAGGTTGAAGCACCGGTTCTGCTTGTAGTTGGTGGCTTGGACTTTACCGTTATCGATCTGAACAAGGCTGCCGCGGATCAGATGACCTGCAAGCGCAGGCTGGAAATTGTGCCCGGTGCTACGCATCTGTTTGAAGAGCCAGGGACGCTTGAAAAGGTCGTTAAACTGGTCGGCGACTGGTTCGAGACGTACTTTAAAACACAGAAGAGCAAGTTATGAACAGATTTACAGACCGTGCTGAGGCCGGCCAGGCCCTTGCTAAGGTTTTGCTGGAGAAAAGCTACCACGATCCGGTGGTGCTGGCGCTGCCGCGCGGCGGCGTTCCGGTGGCGATTGAGGTGGTACGTGCACTGAAGGTGCCGATGGACCTCGTGATGGTGCGCAAGATCGGTGTGCCGCACCAACCAGAACTGGCTGCGGCAGCCATCGTGAACGGGGATGATCCCCAGCTTGTGGTGAACGCGCATATAGCCGCCCAATGCGGGTTGTCACGGGCGGATATCGACCGATTGGCAGAAACGCAGCTTGAAGAGATCAGACGGCGGCGCGGGATATATCTGAAAGGTCGCGAACAGGTGCCGATAAAGGGTCGCACTGCGATCATAGTGGATGACGGCATTGCCACCGGTGCCACGATGAGGGCCTCGCTGAAGGCAATCCGGCAGCGCAACCCCGCAAAGCTGGTGTTGGCAGTGCCCGTGGCACCGCGTGACACGGTCGAGGAGATGCGCGGCGATGTCGATGAGCTGATCTGCCTCAGGACCCCGGATTTTTTCGGCGGGGTCGGTACCCACTATGTGGACTTTTCCCAAACAACGGACGATGAAGTGACCCGCCTTCTGGAAGCGGCGCAAACGTTTGCACCTGCCCGGAACAAAAGAACGTAAGACAATCGTGCAACAGGATCGCCCGGACAAGGCGGATGGCATTTCCAAAGAACGTGAAGAGGATTACAGATGAGCAAACAGAAAAATGACCCAACACAATTGATATCCTCGCGATCCCTTGGAATGTCGATTTCCGCCATCAAGGAAATGTCGATCCTAAGCGCGAAAATTCCCGGAGCGGCTTCGCTTGCATGGGGACTGCCTTCGTTTCCGACACCTGAACCAATCCGGCTTGCGGTTGCACAGGCACTGGAGGATAACGCCCGGATCGGGATGTATACCCTACCTGGCGGGTTGCCGGAACTTTGCACGACTGCGGCGCAAGAGCATCAACGCAGAACCGGTATTCAAACTGATCCGGTACGCAACGTAATGATAACCGCCGGAAACATGGAAGGATTGAACACGCTTTTTCATGTGATTGTTGATCCGGGGGACGAGGTTATCGTGACCGATCCCGGCTTTGTTTCCCACATTCAACAGATCAGGTTCAATGGCGGAACACCCGTTTTCTGGAAAATGGATGAGGCCCGTGGCTGGCAACTGGATATTGATGCATTGCCCTCGCTGATCGGGCCGTGCACAAAAGCGATTATTCTGGTGTCGCCGTCCAATCCGACCGGCAGTATTCTGACTGAGGAAACATTGCGGGCCGTCGCCGCTATTGCAAAAAAACACGGGCTACTGATTATTCTTGACGATCCTTACAGTCACTTTACCTACGAAAATCATGATCGGTTTTTCAACCTTGCAGCTGTGCCGGAATATGCTGACAACATTGCCTATCTCTTCACCTTCTCCAAGGCCTATGCGATGAGTGGCTGGCGGGTTGGGTATATGGTTGTTCCGGCGGCTCTTAAAAACGAGATCGTGAAAATCCATGACCTTACAATGATCTGTACGCCCCACATTTCTCAAGTTGCTGCTCTCGCTGCTTTGGCGGCCGAACCTTTACATCTGACGGAATTCCAAATTGCTCTTGGCCGCCGCCGTGCCCTGATATGCGAACGGCTTGATCGCCTGGTGCATGTGTTTCAGTATGTTCCCCCGGAGGGGGCATATTACGTATTTCCCCGCATTGTCGCAGAGCATGAGAACGCTGTTGAATTTTCGCATCATCTGCTGGATGACCTTCGAGTGACGGTTACACCGGGCAGTGCCTTTGGCCCATCGGGCGAGCATCATGTTCGCATGGCTTATTGCGTAGAGGACGATACGATAAACATCGCTTTCGATCGTTTGGACACATATTTTGGCACCTGAGATAGCAATAGAACAAACCTGCTGCATAAGGCTATGTCAGGCAAAAAATTGAAAGGGGGCTGGGCGGTTTCTTATGGCAGCTTGCGCTATTGCTAAACCAACAAGCCCTAATCTGCCCAGACAACCAAACAATGCGGCCAAAATGACGGTTCCCCTAACTGGCTTAATCTGATTAGCTGACCAAGGAACCCCGACCTAAGAAGTGCGTATAATATAGAGCTGGCTCTTGTTCTCATCACACTCGGCACCCTATTCGTGGCAGGGCTCGCGATCCATGAAATCGGTAAGCGCAGCCGATTGCCACGGGTAACTTTATTAATAGGATGCGGGATTATCGCCGGTGGCTCGGGTTTTGACGTAATCCCGGCAGAGATTGAAGCTTGGTACGAATTTCTGTCGATTATGGCACTGACGATGGTCGCCTTTTTGCTTGGTGGTTCGCTTACAAAGAAAAACCTACAGGCACATGGCAAATCAATTTTGCTGGTTTCGCTATCTATCGTCATTGTTACGCTTTTGCTGGTTAGTCTGGGACTTTGGCTTTTGGGGCTGGATATTGAACTCGCCTTGCTTCTTGGCGCGATCGCGACCGCCACTGACCCGGCTGCAACGCAGGATGCTATCCGCCAGTCTGGAATAAAAAATGCTTTTACCGACACTCTGAAGGGGATTGTGGCGATTGATGATGCCTGGGGCCTGATCGCCTTCAGTATTATGATTGCGTTGGTGCATCAGCTTGGCGGTAATGGCGGCATTCAGATGCTGTCCGGTATTGTGCGGGATCTGGGCGGTTCGGTTCTACTTGGTGCTGTGATAGGCTTCCCTGCGGCTGTTCTTACCGGTCGCCTGACAGAGGGCGAACCGCTGCAAATCGAAGCGCTCGCATTGGTTTTCCTGACGGCCGGGCTTTCGATCTGTCTGGAGCTTTCCTACCTGATTACAGGAATGACCGTCGGCATGATTATCGTGAACCGGGCTCGCCACCACACACGGGCCTTTCATGAAATCGAGCATATCCAATGGCCGTTCATGATCCTGTTTTTTATCCTCGCAGGCGCATCTCTGGAAATTTCAACTATTGCTGAAGTCGGAATGTTTGGACTGGCATATATGGTTTTCAGATTCATATACCGTGTTGCCGGCGGTTGGATAGGCGCGGTATTGGTGGCGCGCCAATGGGCGAGCGCCCATGGTTCGGTATTGCCCTGATGCCACAGGCCGGGGTCGCGATAGGTATGGCTCTGGTCGCCAGCAAACAATTCCCTGACTGGTCCGAAACGATCATGGCGCTGGCTATCGGAACAACGATTGCATTTGAAGTCCTCGGGCCCGTCGCAACGCTTTTTGCAATTAATCGGGTGAATAAACCAAAAAGGTGTGACTGAGCGCGTTTGCACAAAGCCGACTTTCCGGTGTTGATCAGCACCTTTGCGCGTCAATTTGGTAAAGCATGCTCTAAAATCCAGAGCAAAAGACCGCAAGTGCTTAAGACCAGCAAAAGCCACAAAATGGCGGTTCTGAAGGTTTTGGGATGCGTCGTCCCAAACCGCTTTGATCCAAGCCAGACTCCAAGTCCAAGCAAGGGAAGTGTTGCTAAAATTCGGTTAACAGTAAGGTCATCATAAAACCCTGATGAGATGAGAATACCGCCTGCCCAGATATCTGCAACAAACAAGTAGGTGATCATCGTTGCCCGGATACTCGCAACTTTTTCATCAGTCAGGGTGAAAAATAGTGCCAGAGCAAGGCCGCTTAAAGCAGTTGCTCCGTTGACGACGCCTACTGCGAACCCCGCCAATGCGAAACTCCATAACGGCAATCCAAGTGGTCGATTGCGCGAAAAAATCAGGACAATACTCGCAACCAAGATAAGCACCAGAACCGAAACGCGTAGGGGGGCTTCGGGCAGTTCCAGTAACAGATAAACGCCTATCGGGGTTCCGATGAAACCCGTAATCAGAAGAACGCCAAGGCTCCTCCATCTGATATCAGAGTAAATTCCGCGTGCTTGCCCAAAGGAAGCGATCACTTCCAGCGCAATAGACAAAGGAACAATTTCAATTACTGGCAGAAATAGTGTTAACCCTACAAAGAGGATTGCCGTAAAGCCAAAGCCAGAAAAACCGCGTATAAAAGATGCCACAAACAGGATGAATCCGCACCAAATCAACTCTGGAAATGAGAGAGCAAGGATCGTCATCATATAAACACTTAGAAAGACCGTTTCAGGGCCATTGCCTCGCGAACGCGGGCTTTGGCGATTGCATTTGCTATCCAGCGCGGAGGAACCCCGCGATCACGGGCCTGTTTCAGAACTTCGGCTGTGTTTCGCCTGATTTTGGCGGCAATTTCATTCATTGCCTGCATTTGCGAACCGTCGTGGTATTCCACAGTCGCGCAGATAACGCCACCTGCATTTGCGATGAAATCCGGAATAACAAGTATGCCGCGCTGATGCAGGATTTCCTCGGCTTCAACAGTAGCGGGAATGTTTGCCCCCTGTATCATCAGTTTTGCCTTTATATCCCGGGCATTCTCAGCGGTGATCACATCCGGTCTGGCGGCCGGGATCAGGATATCACAGGCAGCCGTGATCACAGCTTTTCTGTGAGCAACCTCGGCACCATCAAGATCGGTGACGCTTTTGCCATCGGCTTTAAGTGCCAGAAGCTGAGTAAGAGGCAGGCCGTTTGGATCAAACACCGCTCCACGGGAGTCTGCAACCGCCACAAGTTTTGCGCCCTTTTCCACAAGAAAGTGCGCTGCGTGTTTGCCAACTGCACCAAAACCCTGGATTGCCACCGCAGCCCCATCCAGCTGCAGGTCACAAAACTCTTGCGCGGCTTCGGCGGTGACAGCGATGCCAAAACCGGTTGCGCCGATTTCGTCAAGCGGGATGCCGCCGATAATACGAGGCAGACCAGCCGCGCGCGAAATCTCGTCATGCAGCCAGGCCATACAGGTTTCGTTCGTGCCCATATCTGGGCCGGGAATATAGTCTTTGACCTGATCGATGGCAGATGCGAAGGCGCGTATCAGGTGTTGCTTTTCAGCGTCTGGCATCGCCGGATCTGCAAATATGACCGACTTGCCGCCACCATGCGGTAAACCTGCGGCGGCGTTCTTCAGGGTCATTGCCCGTGCAAGTCTGGCACATTCTTGCAATGAGACATCCAGCGCCATCCTGATCCCACCGATAGCCGGTCCGGCAGCGATGTTGTCAATGACAACGATGGCTCGCAATCCGGCGGCAGGGTTGTTGATGTGGATGACTTTTTCAGGGCCAAGATCGTCGGTCAGAGCAAATATGTCAGTCAATGGGCATTCCTTTTGCAATTGTGCTGGGTGCTTCGAGATCGGCGCGCACAGCGGAAAGGAACCGCGCCGCCTCGCCGCCGGTTACGGCGCGGTGATCAAACGTCAGCGATAAAGGCAGCATCCGTCGCACCGCCGGTGCGCCCTCTGCCACAACATATGCATCAGATATCCGCCCAGCCCCAAGGATCGCCACCTGTGGCGGCATAATGACCAGGGCCGCATGTTCGCCGCCGATCATACCGAAATTGGACAGGGTGATTGTTGCACCCTTCATTTGCCTCGGCAGGACGGAACGGGCTTCAATTGCTGATCTGAGCGCTGCAATCTGGGCCGGGACATCCCCAGCACTTTCTACCGAACGCAACACCGGTGCAAAAAGCCCGTCCGGCGTGTCGACCGCAAGGGCAAGGTCAACACGGTCAAGAAGCTGTCGGCGGGTTCCGTCGAACCAGGCGTTCAGGGCCGGTTCTTTTTTGCAGGCCACCGCAATTGCATGGATAAGGCGTGGTGTCGGTGCTTCACTGGGCAACCAGCTGTGAATATCAACGCGATCAGTAATTGTTGCAGGGACAACATTCGCATGTGATTTTGCCATCGCGGTTGCCATTGCCCGACGCACCCCGCGCAGCTCTTCTCCTTGGTTCATATCAGCGGCGGTTGCCGACAGAATGTCGTTGGTTAGAATTGCGCCATCAGGCCCGCTGCCAGATACCGACGACAGCTCAATCCCCTTTTCCCGCGCCAGTTTTCGCACCGCCGGCGTCGCTTTTGCGGTAACTTGAGGGGTTGTAGGTGCTTTCGGCGGTAGCACCATAGAAGCTGGTTTCAAGCTTTTGGGTGCCGCCTTTTCCCGGTTGGACAAATCACCAACAATTGCCCCGGTGTCTTCGGCTTTGTCGGTTGTGATCTCGACCAGTGGCGCCCCGGTTTTAACGATATCGCCTGCTTCGGCCATAAGTGCTTTGACAACCCCCGAAAACGGTGCCGGAATTTCGACAACGGCTTTGTCGGTTTCCACCGAAACCAACGGTTGGTCAGTGGTGATGTGATCCCCCACTGAAACCTGCCAGATAACAATTTCTGCCTCTTGCAGGCCTTCGCCAAGATCCGGAAGAGAAAAGATGGTCATGAGAACTCCATCACGTTACGGGCGGCATCCATAATGCGTGCAGTATCCGGCATGTAATGCGCCTCTAGCCTTAAGTAGGGCATCACGGTGTCAAATCCAGTCACGCGCTTAATCGGGGCAAGCAGGCTGGTTAGGCAATGTTCGGCCAGATCGGCCGAGATTTCAGCCCCAAGGCCAGCGGTCAAAGGAGCTTCGTGTACAATCACACACCGGCCGGTTTTTTCGACCGAAGCGCGGATTGTAGCCCGGTCAATCGGTTTGAGGGTGGCGAGGTCAATCAACTCAACTGAAATGCCGCTCTCGGCCAGTTGTAAGGTGGCTTCAGTTACATCCTTAACCATCGCACCCCAAGTGACGATCGTTAAGTCCGTGCCCTCTTGCAACACAAAAGCCTTGTCAAGCGGTAGGGCCTCGCCAGTATCCTCCACCGCCTCGCTGGTTGAACGGTAAAGCCGCTTGGGCTCCAGAAATACCACGGGGTCGGGGTCACGGATGGCCGCCAGCAGCAAACCATATGCACGGGCTGGTGCGCTGGGAATAACCACTCTGAGGCCGGGAATATGTGCCAGCAAAGCCTCTATACTTTCGGAGTGATGCTCGGGTGCCTTGATCCCGCCGCCATAGGGCGCACGCAGAACCATCGGGCAGGTCAAGCGCCCGCGGGTGCGGTTGCGCAAGCGCGAGGCGTGATTAGCCATCTGATCTAGTGCTGGATAGATAAAGCCGGTAAACTGGATTTCCGCTACAGGGCGTAATCCATGCGCCGCCGCACCAACCGCCATGCCTGCTATCAAAGCTTCAGAAAGCGGCGTGTCGCGAACCCGGGATGAGCCAAAGCGCTGGAATAGCCCGTCGGTTGCCCGGAAAACGCCACCATCAATACCCACATCTTCACCGAAAATAATTATGTCCGGATCTTCCTCCATGGCGCGGGATAGGGCAGCGCGGATGGCCTCGATCATTGTCAGTTCAGCCATTTTCCGCCTCTTCAGCAAAAGCCGCAATATCTGCCGGTGCCTTGGCAAACAGCGTGTCGAACATCGCGCGTGCTGGTTCAGGTGCGGTTGCAAGGTAGGTATCGGTTGCGACTTCAACCTCTTCTTTGCAAGTTCGCAAAAGCAACTGCTCGTCCTCTTTCGTCCAGCCATGTGTGGCCACAAGATGGTTGCGCAGCCGGACAAGTGGCTCCTGCTGCCAATGAGCACTGACTTCCGCATCTTCCCGGTAACGGCTGGCATCATCTGCGGTTGTGTGATCACCAAGCCGGTAGCTCAGACATTCAATCAGCATCCCACCCTTGCCGGCACGGGCCCGGGTCAAGGCCCGTGCGACAATTGCTTGGACCGCAATCACGTCGTTGCCGTCAACCTGTTCACCGGGAATTCCACAAGCAATTGCTTTCTGGGCAAGGGTTTTTGCCGCAGTCTGGTCTTCGCGCGGGACGGATATGGCCCATTGATTATTGTTGATGACAAACACCACCGGCAGGTTCCAGGCTCCGACGACATTCATTGCCTCGTAGAAGTCCCCTTTCGAGGTTGCCCCGTCCCCGGCAACCACAACCGCAGCACCCGGATCGCCTTTTTGTACCTTTGCCAGCGCTACACCGGCAGCCTGTGGAAATTGCGAGGCCACGGGAATGCATACGGGAAAATCCTGTCGCGATTTTGCAAAATCATTGCCACGTTCGTCTCCGCCCCAATAAAGGAACAACTCTTTCAGGGATACCCCGCGCCACAATTGTGCTCCGTGTTCGCGGAAAGAGGGCAGAAAGACATCATCATCGGTCATCGCGCTGGCAACGCCTACGCCGATGGCCTCTTGACCTAGGCTTGAGGCATATGTGCCAAGCTGACCGGTTCGTTGCAGCGCAATCGCTTTGCTGTCAAAGGTGCGGGTTTTAACCATTGCTGAATACAGTGCCACAAGTGTATCTTTGTTGCGGGCAAATTCCGGCAGATCTCCGATTGGCTTTCCCGCCGCATCAAGAAAAGCACTGCAACTTATCTGGAAACCGGCAGAACGGGTTGGCATATCTTATTCCTCTTTCAGGCTGGCCAGTTCTTTGGCCATCTGCTCACGCATGATGAATTTCTGCACCTTGCCGGTGATTGTCATCGGATAACTGTCGACGAATTTGATATATCTCGGGATCTTAAAATGTGCGATTTTGCCTTTGCAGAAATCACGAATTTCGTCAGCAGTGGCGCTGTGACCTTCACGCAACTTGATCCAAGCGCAGACTTCTTCGCCGTATTTTTCATCCGGGGCACCGATAACCTCTACCTGTTCAATGGCCGGGTGGGTATAAAGGAAATCCTCGATCTCGCGCGGAAAGATGTTTTCGCCGCCCCGGATCAGCATATCCTTGATCCGCCCGACAATCTGGAAATACCCCGCGTCATCCACCATCGCGATGTCGCCGCTGGCGATCCAGCGGGCCTCGTCAATAGCCTTGGCGGTTTTTTCGGGGTCGTTCCAGTATTTCGGCATGACGCAGTAACCACGGGTCAAAAGTTCGCCAGCGGTGCCGTGCGGGGTGACGCGGCCTTCGGGATCGACCACTTTGATTTCTGTGTGCGGCAGAACCCGGCCAACCGTTTCGACCCGGCGGTTAACAGGATCATCCACCGAGGTCTGTGTGCTGACCGGGCCGGTTTCGGTCATGCCATATGCGATGGTGATTTGGGTCATGTGCATCTCATCCATGATCCGTTTCATCAGTTCGGCCGGACAAGGGGCTCCGGCGATGATACCAGTGCGCAGGCTGGAAAGGTCATGTTTTGCAAAACCGGGCACATCAAGGGCAGCAATAAACATGGTGGGCACCCCGTGGAACACAGTGCAACGCTCATTCTCGACCACCTCTATCGCGGCAGCGGCATCAAACCCGGCCGAGGCAAATACCATTGTGGCACCATGTGCCACACAGCAAAGTGTGCCAAGCACCATACCAAAACAATGGTACATCGGCACGGGAATGCACATGCGATCAATATAGGTCAGTTTCATCTGCAAACCGGCGAAATAGGCATTGTTAACAATGTTATGGTGTGAAAGGGTCGCCGCTTTTGGCCGACCCGTGGTGCCGCTGGTAAACTGTATGTTAATTGGATCGTCGAATTGCAGTTCAGTCACAAGGTCACGAACCCTTTGCCGGGCAGCATCGGTCGCGCTTTGCATTACACTAGCGTAAGTCAGCGTCCCTGTTGTTGCGACCTTGCCCAAGGTAATGAGCCAACGCAGACTCGGTACTTTTTCCGCCTTTAGTGTGCCTGGTGTAGCTTTCGCCAGTTCCGGCATCAGCTCGGCCAGCATCGCAAGATAGTCGCTGGTCTTGAAATTTGGAACAAAGATTAGGGCCTTGACCTCCACCTGATTAAGCGCGAACTCCAGTTCCGAAAGCCGATAAGCTGGATTAACATTCACAAGGATCAGCCCAGCCTTGGCGGTTGCGAACTGCAGAACCACCCATTCGGCCAAATTGGGTGCCCAGACTCCGACACGGTCACCGGGCTCTAGACCGAGTGCGATCAGCCCTGCCGCCATTTCGTCTGCCTGCCGGTTCAGGTCGCTGTAGGTCCAGCACACATCCTGATACGGAACGACGAGTGCATCGTTTTTGGGGTATTTAGCAGCGGTTCGTGAAAGCAGATTGCCAACAGTCAGCCCCATCAACGGAATATCGGAGACCCCGTGTGCGTAACTGTATGTAGATTGAGCCGATTGGTTGATAGGCGACATTTCATCTCCTTAACGTACATTTGCCCCTTTTTTGAGAGGTGAAACTCAACGCATCTCTAAATTAGGGTATGCTTTTTTAGTGATTTATTCAAGTCTCAAGACAGCTTCTTCAAAGGCGTTTGACTGAAGCGCATTCAACCTACAGAAACAATGCATTTTTCCACAGTGTTGTCAGGTATGGTTTAAATCCTCCATCGTACCAAATCTAAAAAAGGCGACATTACGCGTATTTGATCAGGGGCTCACCCAACAGATAGAAATCTTCATCGACCGAATAGACAATGCCGTCCGGCAGCGTACGCCAGTCCTCGTCTGTCAGCGGCTCTGACGCGATCTCGACCGCGCGGTACGCTTCATCCACCTCATGGTGCACATGGGTTTTCCCGCAGATTGGGCAGACATGAAGGTTTTCGCGGACCAGTTGCCAGAGTGTGCGGCCCAGTCTGGAGCCGACAAGCTGATCGCCGTCGGTCAGAATAATGTTCAGCCCGATCCTGGCAGTTGGATCTATTTCCGATGACCACCTCATGATCATGTTCAGACCCTGTCCTACCAGCTTGCGAAGCGAAACCTCGGGATGCTCCATATGCAGACTCAGAAGGAAATAGAAAATGTGTTCGCTATCCGTTGTTCCCCTGATATCATTTTGCAACAGTGGATCTATATGCGGCATCATATGGTCTCTGACCTTCAGGAAATTAGGTATGGTTCCGTTATGCGCAAATATCCAGCGGCCATGCTCGAACGGGTGCGTGTTTTCAGGTGACGTGCCCCCGACCGTTGCGCGACGCACATGTGCTACAACCGTATGGGCGTAAACACGCGCCGCCGCCTTTTTGAAATGTTCACCGTGGAAGGCAGCCCAGGTCTGCTTTTCAACCAGCGGAATCCCGTCGCTGTAATCTGCAACCCCCCAGCCGTGGCCATGGACCAGATTATCGGCGTCCTTCCTACTCTGGTACATCAGAGCATTCTGCGCACGCACTAAGCTACACTCGACACGGGTCGGCTCATTTGCCCTCATGGCATACAGGCGACACACAATACCCTCCTCTTCAAAACTATGTACTTCCTAACAGCTCGGAAAATCCAGTACATTAACCGACATTAAAGCCAAACTTCCGGAAATACTCCAGTCTCAGCATAAAGGGGGTTTCTATTATCATGTGCTCCATGCGCGTCAGTTCTATTCGCAATTTGGCCAAGGTCCAGCGGCCATCACATCTGGTTGCCAAGGGTGTCAGTTTCCCAGACGTCAGTACGGGCATGCGCACGGCGGCTTCGGCATGCGCCGACGAAATCAGGCAAAACGACCACCGGATTGACGATACCGCCTCTTTCGGTTCGGATGTCCACATCGGTTTCGGCGGTGGCCCGGCCATCCTTCTCGGAGACGCGGGCGAAATTCCGCTGTTGATTAAGGCAGGCGGGCATCGCCATGACTATCGGTTTGGCTGGCTTGCCCGATCCGGTGATCTGGTGGTTATCGGCGGGCTGAACAGTCCGGCTTTCGAAGCTTACCAGAAACGCACCCTTGGAGAGGGCAACATAGACTACCTGCATATGCCCGAGGCCAAAAACGGCCTTCGCAAGCCGACACCTATCATATGTCTCAGAAACGAAAGCGTTTACCGCCGACTATTAAGCAAGGTCCGAGAGAGCGGAGGCATAACGCTGGTGGCGCATATCACTACGGGTTCCATTTGGGCGCTGGCCGCCCGTCTGAGCAAGGACACGAGCCTGCCGGTTCATGTTGCAGGCCCACCCCCCTTATTGTCGCGTCGTGTCAACAACAAGCTTTGGTTCGGATCCGTTTGCTCCCGGCTTCTGGGGGCTGGCACAACCCCGCTAAAACGTGGGGCGTGGTCCCTGTCAGCCCTGACACGGCATGTTGCCGAACTTGCCGGAAAATGGGATCGGTTGGTCATCAAGATACCTGACAGTGCTGGGTCGGCCGGAAATATCGTGTTTGAATCAGAAATGATCCGACAGCTTCGCCCGGATGCTCTTTACCGAAAGCTCAAGCGGGACCTGTCGATTAGGGGGCGACGGTGCCCACCGTTTCAGGTCGCTGTTGAGGTTTGGGATGTCAATGCCCTGATCAGCCCCTCTGTCCAGACATGGATTCCAAAGGCACCCGATGCAGCACCGATCATCGAAGGTATTTACGAACAGGTGTTGGCAGGCAACGATCAGGCCTTTGCGGGGGCGTTACAGGCCAGGCTTCCTGAGCGAATTGATCACGCGCTGTCATCGGGGGCAATGCAGCTCGCGTTGCTGTTTCAAAAACTAGGTTACTATGGGCGGTGCAGTTTCGATGCCGTTATTTCGGGAAGAAGTCTTGATGATGCAGACATCCATTGGATCGAATGCAACGGGCGTTGGGGCGGGGTCGCAATCCCGATGACGCTGCTCAACCGTTTGTCGCCTCCGGGGCAGCGCCCGTTTCATGCAATCGTTCACAAAACCGGTCTTTCGTTCCGCCCTCGCCACTTCGATGCCGTCATCGCAGAATTCGCCGATCTTGCTCCGAGACCCAACCGGAAATCCGGAGTGCTGTTTCTCAGCCCAAATCTGATCGCGGATGGCGCTGGCTGCAACTTCTTATCTTTCGGAAAAACCCGGCAGGCCGCGATCACGCAATCGGAATTGGTTGTGGATCGTCTTTTGTCCTGAAATCTGTTTTCCTCCGAAGAATCCTGTTTGCGTGTCGCGCGTTTGATGTCCTTGACGATCTTCTCAGATGCTGAGCGCCTTGTTCCAGTTGTCTGTCTTATGTCCCACTCCTTGGGGGTTACGATGAACCATTGACCTGAGCCCCTAAAACTCCTCCAAAATGATGTAGAGTCTGCCCAACTAAAGGACGGATAAATGAAGAGACGATTCACAGACGCACAGATCATTTCAATGCTTAAGGAACAGGAGGCTGGCGAACGGACAACAGACGTTTGCAGGCGGCATGCGCTGCACGGCAGGGTTTTGTCGATGCAAAACCCCGAGAGTGGCATAAGCCAAGCAACGTTTTACAAATACAAGGCGAAGTATGGCGGAATGGAGCCGTCCGATGCGCGCAAACTCAAGGCGTTGGAAGACGCGAACGGCAAGCTGAAGAGGTTGTTGGCAGAACAGATGCTCGACAACGCTCTGCTGCGGGATGTTAATTCAAAAAAGTGGTGACGCCCCGCTGACCGACAGGGGAATGCGAAGCAATCCCCGAAAGGTGGTGCTAAACGAGAAGCCGTGGCGCATTTGTGTAATGCCCACGGTATCAGTCAGCGTCGGGCGTGTGATATTTTACAGGTGGATAGGTCTAGCGTTCGGTATCAATCCAAACGGGGCAGTGATGCTGAACTGCGTGATGCGATCAAACGTGTTGCAAGGGATCGCAGGCGGTTTGGCTATCGCAGGATTAACGTGATGTTGCAACGTGAAGGCATTTACATGAACCACAAAAAGCTAAGACGCATTTATGTGGAAGAGAAGCTGCAGGTGCGCCGCCGTGGCGGGCGTAAACGTGCATTAGGAACGCGGCGGCCAATGGCCCTAATCAACGCCCCCTCTCGGTGATTGCAAGCAATCACCTGCCGGTCAGTGGGAAGCCTTGATTTCGTCAGTGATGCGTTCACGGACGGGCGCAGGTTTCGCATTCTGACTGTCGTAGATGGCTTTACCAAAGAGAATGTGGCACTTGTCCCAGACACGTCAATTTCGGGCTTACGTGTGACGCGTGAACTGGATCAGGCAATTACCGAACGTGGGCAGCCCAAAACAATTGTTTCGGACAACGGAACTGAGTTTACCAGCATGGTAATCTTAAAATGGGTTCAGGAAAACGGCATTAACTGGCATTACATCCAGCCGGGCAAGCCCACGAAAAACGCATTTATCGAAAGCTTCAACGGCAGGCTTAGGGATGAATGTCTAAATGAAACGTAAGCGGTTCCCCGTTCCCACCTTACGCTTGAGGTCATAATCTGCGATTCCGTGTCTGACTGTAGTTTTGACAAGGGGTTTCTCTATGGGAGTACATTTGGAGGTCCAAAAGGAGGCCGCTTTAATCGCGGAGATTTTATCTACGCCCAGAGGCCAGCGTCGTTGGCCTGATGATTTGAAGGGTTGGATTGTTGCGCAAACGCTTGTCCCTGATGTGACCGTGAATGAAGTTGCAGGGCGTTACGACCTACGTCCCAATCATTTGTCAGGATGGCGAAAGTTGGCGCGTGAAGGAAAGCTGGTTGTTCCCGATATAGCAGGGGCGGTTTTTGCACCACTGGTTTTGCAGGAAGAAAGCCGGGTTGATGCGCAGGTGCTGGAAAGCACGCTGGATGTGATCCGGGGCGACGTGACAGTGCGGTTGGGCGCGACGACGCCAGCGGACCGGATTGCCGAGATTGTCCACGCTCTGAATGCTGCCACATGATCTTTCCCTCAAACCGGGTTCGTATTTTTGTGGCAACTGAACCTGTGGACTTTCGCAAGGGCCATAATGGTCTGGCGGCGCTGGTGCAGAACCATCTACACAAGGATCCATTCACGGGCACCGTTTACGTGTTTCGATCAAAAAGAGCCGACCGGCTGAAGCTGCTGTATTGGGACGGGTCCGGTTTGGTGATGGGGTATAAGCGACTGGAAGAGCACGTGTTTAAATGGCCCGCCATTTCCAATGGCATGATGCGGCTTAATCATGCACAGTTCGAGGCGCTTTTTGC
>DAOUQS010000359.1 GCA_030625465.1 Amylibacter sp.
GCGCTCCGGGGTATAGCCCCGGGGCGCATAAAGCCCGCTTTTGCGGCATTTCCCCAGCTCAATTAGGATAATATCCATGTCCGGCAATCTTATCGATAAAGCGGCACAGGCAACCTCGCCCACGATGGCACGCCGGGTTCGAGGCCTTTCTGACCGTACCATCGCGTGGATATTTGTCGGCCCGTCGATTTTCCTGCTGTTGGCCGTCAATATTTTTCCGTTGATCTGGACGATTAATCTTAGCTTCACCAACTTCAAAGCCAACCGCTTGCGGGATGCGGAATATATCGGGTTTCGTAATTATGAACGCATACTGTCCGATGCGGATACATGGGCATCAATGCAGGCCACCGCACATTTCCTGATCTGGACGATCTTCTTTCAGGTTTTGATCGGCTTTACGCTGGCCTACCTGATTAACAAAAAATTCAAGGGTAATGATCTTTGGACCACAATTATTGTGTTGCCAATGATGTTATCCCCTGCCGTTGTCGGTAACTTCTGGACATTTTTATACCAGCCGCAAATCGGCCTTTTCAACTATGTGGTGTCATTTTTCAGTGGGGTCGACCCGTCATCCTTTAGTATGATCGGTTCGGTCGATCTGGCCCCTTGGGCGATTGTGATTGTGGATACATGGATGTGGACGCCGTTTGTAATGTTGATCTGCCTTGCGGGGTTGCGATCCATTCCCGACAGCATTTACGAGGCTGCCGAATGTGACCGCGCCAGCAAGTGGCGCCAGTTCTGGACGTTGACCGTGCCGATGGTACTGCCGTTTTTGATGCTGGCGGTCTTGTTCCGTGGCATCGAAAACTTCAAGATGTTTGATCTTGTGGTGCAACTGACAGGTGGTGGGCCGGGGTCGATCACGACACTGACCTCGATTGATCTTAAACGCGAAGCGTTTGAAAAATGGCGCACAGGGTACGCTTCGGCCTATGCGGTCATTCTTTTTGTCACGGTATTCGGGCTGGCCTCGATCTATGTGAAAGCGTTGAATAAGGTAAAAGACAGATGAGCTTTTCTGTAACAGAGCCGTCAAATCGGCAAAAATGGTTCGCAGGTACGTTGGTGATCCTTTACGCACTGATCACCTTGATGCCATTGGTCTGGATTGTCGCCACGGGCTTTAAATCCCCGTCGGATGCCATTGCCTATCCGCCCAAAGTGGTTTTTGAACCCACGCTTGAGGGCTATGTGAACCTGTTCACCAGCCGCACGCGCCTGCCTGCGGAAGAAATAGCAGCCCTGCCACCAGCCGAAACCTGGTATGATGAGATCGTACGTGAAAACAACATGGTTATCACAGGGGCTTCGCGTTACGGGCAGCGGTTCTTGAATTCTGCAATTATCGGTTTTGGCTCTACCTTCTTGTCGATTTTCCTTGGCACCTTGGCGGCTTACGCTTTTTCAAGGTTCAAAATACCGCTCAAGGATGACTTGCTGTTTTTCATTCTATCCACAAGGATGATGCCGCCCATTGCCGTGGCGATCCCGATTTTTTTGATGTTCCGCCAAATCGGCCTGAACGACACGCATCTTGGTATGATCATGCTTTATACGGCGGTGAATCTGTCGCTGTCGGTCTGGTTGCTGAAAGGCTTTATCGACGAAATCCCGCTGGAATATGAAGAAGCCGCACTCATTGACGGCTACACCCGCTTTCAGGCTTTCTACAAAGTGGTGCTGCCACAAGCCGCGACAGGCATCGCGTCTACCGCAATTTTCTGTCTGATTTTTGCATGGAACGAATACGCCTTTGCCGTGCTTTTAACCTCTGGCAACGCGCAGACCGCACCTCCGTTTATTCCGACAATCATCGGGGTAGGTGGCAAAGACTGGCCGGCGGTGGCGGCC
>DAOUQS010000015.1 GCA_030625465.1 Amylibacter sp.
GCCTTCTGCGTACCGGTTTTTTCACCTCGTTTGCTTCAGGTGTTTCCGCTGACGCGTCTTTTACAGCATCATCCTTTACGGATTTCTCAGGCTCTTGCACATCATTGTTCTGTGACGGTGCCTCTGTGCTGTCAGCGTTTGCATCCGCATCTGTTTGTGGATTTTCCTGATTTTCAGACCGTGATTTTCCACGCCCGCGACCACCGCGACGGCGGCGCTTTCTTTTGGGCTTTTCTTCGTCAGTTTCAGGTGTATCTGTCGTCGTCGCAGTCGTAGTGGTCTCTGCCGCAGCTGCGGCAACAGCAACAGCCTCATCAAAGCTTTCCATAGACACATTTTCCATGGAAACAGGTGCGTTTACAGGTTTCGGAATAAACCGCGTCGCAGTTTTGAATTTCTCGACAGAGTAATCCGTCCCGATCAGGCTGGTGTCCGCTTCTATGCGCACGGACAGGCCGTAACGTGCCTCAATTGTGGTGATGTGATCGCGTTTTTCGTTCAGCAGATAGTTGGTGACATTGATCGGCGCCTTGACCAGCACTTCACCAGAGCGTTTGCGCACACCTTCTTCTTCCAGCTCGCGCAGGATTGACAGGGCCAGACTATCGTCCGAACGCAAAAGACCTGTTGCATGGCAATGCGGGCAGGGCTGTGTCGTAGCCTCTAGCATGCCCGGGCGCAGGCGTTGGCGTGACATTTCCAAAAGGCCAAAGCCCGAAATGCGACCAATTTGAATGCGCGCGCGATCGGTTTTCAGCTTGTCTTTCAGGCGTTTTTCAACGGCGGTGTTATTGCGCCGTTCGTCCATATCAATGAAATCGATCACGATCAGGCCTGCCAGATCGCGCAGGCGCATTTGGCGGGCAACTTCTTCGGCAGCTTCAAGGTTGGTTTTCAAAGCCGTCTTTTCGATCGAGCTTTCCTTGGTGGCTTTGCCAGAGTTTACATCGACCGCGACAAGCGCCTCGGTAATGCCGATCACCAGATAACCACCTGATTTCAGCTGAACCGTTGGATTGAACATCGCGCCCAAATGGCTTTCAACCTGATACCGTGAAAACAGCGGCATTGGTTCTTTGTACTGTTTCACCTTGTCCACACGGTTGGGCATGAACATTTTCATGTATTCTTTGGCCGCTTCGTAGCCGCGATCACCCTCGACATGGATTTCGTCAATGTCGCGGGTGTAAAGGTCACGGATGGACCGCTTGATCAAGTTGCCTTCTTCGTAGATCGGGGCCGGTGCGATGGATTTCAGTGTCAGTTCGCGAATTTGTTCCCACTGGCGTGACAAAAATTCATAGTCGCGGTTAATGTCCGCTTCATCGCGGCTTGCGCCCGCAGTACGGATAATCAGGCCCGCACCTTCGGGTACAATCAGTTTATTGGCAATGGCTTTGATTTTTTTGCGGTCGGAAGCATTGGTGATTTTGCGTGAAATACCACCGCCGCGCGCTGTATTCGGCATCAAAACGCAATAACGGCCTGCCAGTGACAGGTAAGTCGTCAGTGCTGCACCTTTGTTGCCGCGTTCTTCTTTGACCACCTGGATCAGCATGATCTGGCGAACTTTGATAACTTCCTGGATTTTATAACGCTTCATACGCGGCTTGCGTGGGCGAACCTCTTCTGAAACATCATCATCAGCGACAGTAACAATGCCGGGTTTCGGCGCTTTTTCAGCATCATCATCTGAAGTATTGTCGTCAGTGTCGGTTTTGTCGTCAACATCAGCATCAGCATCAGTCGATGCTTCTACTTCCGAGGTCTCCTCTTTCGCGTCAGCTACAGGCGCATCTTCGGTTGATTTATCTTTGGCTACGGTTTCATCAACAACAGGGGCATCAACCGCATCGGTATCAGCTGGCTGGGCCTCTGGCACATCGACCAATTCCGGCTCGGTGCTGTCGATATCAATAACGCCATCGTCCACCACATCACTGGTGACAACTGCATCATTTGCAGAGACTGTTCCTTCGGATTCAGCCTTGGCAGGTTGCTTTTTGCGGCGGCGGCCCCGTGATTTCGGTTGCTCGGCGCGCTTGGCATCTTCTTCAGCCTTGGCTTTTGCAAACTCGGCTTCTTCCGCAAGCAGTCGTTCGCGGTCGGCAACAGGGATCTGGTAGTAATCCGGGTGGATTTCGTTGAACGCAAGGAAACCATGACGGTTTCCGCCGTAATCAATGAATGCCGCCTGAAGCGACGGTTCAACACGGGTTACTTTTGCAAGGTAGATATTACCGGCAAGCTGGCGTTTGTTTAGACTTTCAAAATCGAATTCGTCGACTTTGTTTCCTTCAACCACCACCACGCGGGTTTCCTCGGGGTGGGTGGCATCGATAAGCATTTTCTTAGACATTTTATATACTCGAAACGCGACAAATCCCGCGACCCCGGAGGGGCAGGTTTGTTGGCGTTATATGTTATGGCGATTGTGTCAGGCACAATAATGGGCGCGGCTTTCATGCCAACGCTATAGTCCAACAATTGTGTCCACACGCGTTTCATCGCGGGGTTTCTCCAACATCCCGATAGAATGGGACGTTCAGTTCGGGCCGTATTTTCAGCATAAGCTGTTAAACACGACAATTCTTTGGCCACTTGGCCTGTTGACTGGATCAGAGGATAACTTTGGCAATGCCTGTTTTCATGGTCTCATTCAACGAAACTCTTATATCAGCGGCATTATCTCAGCCTGCTATGGCCCATCATTAGGGGTAGTTTGAAAGAATTACAATCGCATTTTTAAAACCACGCGTTATAATGGACAAAACAAGAAATAATGATCGGGCTTAGCGGTGTTTAATAAAATTGCGATTTTCGTAAGCTTCTTCCTATGCTTTGCGGCAACCGGTGCTTGTGCGCAAGGCTTACGGGCCTTAGCGCGCATTGATGCGGCACAGTCCGGTATTGCCGATATATCCGACCACGAGATGGAATTGACATTGAAGCTGTCGCAAGCGGTTCCGTACCGGATTTTCACCTTATCCGACCCAGACCGCATTGTTTTTGACTTCAAAGAGGTCGATTGGGCCGGGTTTTCCGCAATAAAACCTTTGAAGAGTGAAAAAATTAACGAATTGCGCTTCGGGGTGTTTCAGGCCGGTTGGTCCAGAATGGTCATGGAATTGAACGAACCGATGGTTCTGGATGAAGTCGGGTTGCGGATTGATCCTGTAAAAGGTGACGCGGTTCTGAAGGCAAAGTTCAAGCGGGCAAGCCCCAGGGAATTTGCCGCCCAAACCGGGCCGCGGATGGAAGCTGGCTGGGATTTGCCTGCGGAAATCAATGTTGTCGCCCCAAAACAGCGCCAACTGGGTGATCGGCCTTTAATCGTGGTTCTGGACCCCGGGCATGGCGGTATCGACTCTGGTGCGCGCCAAGGTGATAAACTGGAAAAGGATCTGGTTCTTATCTTTGCCAAAGAATTAAAGGAAACTTTAATTCTAACAGGACGTTATGAGGCGTACTTAACGCGAAATGACGATGATTTCATCTCGTTGCCCGGGCGTATTTCACGTGCGCGTATGCTGGGGGCGGATCTGTTTATCTCATTACATGCAGACGCTTTGAAAAGTGGCTGGGCCACGGGGACGACTGTGTATTCGCTATCGGATGAAGCCTCGAATGAGGCGTCGGCCTATCTGGCTGCGCGCCAAGACCGCGATGATCTGTTGGCTGGGGTTGATTTGACCCGCCAGTCGGATGCGGTTGCAACCGTGTTGATGGAAATGGCGCGGGTTGAAACCAAATCCCGCAGTGACCTGCTTGCCGATATGGTTGTGTCAGGGGTGGCGCAATCCATTGGCCGATTGCGCAAGCGGCCGCATTTATATGCCGGGTTTAGTGTGCTGAAGGCACCGGACATCCCCTCTATCTTGATCGAGCTGGGATTTATGTCAAATAAGCGCGATTTAAATAACCTGTTAACCATCGGCTGGCGCCAAAAGGTGATAGAGGGAATCGTATTGGCATTGGACACATGGTCGGTTGAAGATGCCGCACAAGCACAATTATTGCGACAGTAGGTTTCAATTATTGGAAGAACGCCTATTTAATGTGAATAAAACAGGGGTTTTAAGGGCTTAATTGATAAGAAGTGATTTTGACCTTATATGACAAGCGGCCTATAAGTCTTGTAAGTCGTGAACAGTAAATGAAAGGGGCCATGTGTGCTTCGAACGGTAATGTCTTTCTTGGGTTGGATTTTTAGCTGGGTCACCATCGGGGTGGTTTTGGTAGCACTGATCCTTGGCGCTGTTTTGTTTATGTACAGCAAGGATTTGCCGGATCATAAATATCTTGCCAGTTACACGCCGAAAACCATCAGTAAGGTCTATTCCATCGAAGGTAAGGTGATGGACGAGTTTGCGCAGGAACGCAGGCTATACACACCGGTAGACGAAATTCCCGATATTGTAAAAAACGCCTTTATCAGCGCAGAGGATAAAGGGTTCTATCAGCACAAAGGCTATGATCCCCTTGGGATTATCAAAGCCGTTATTGATAAAGCGCGTGGCGGGCGTTTGCGGGGCGCATCAACCATTTCACAACAGGTCGCGAAAATCATGCTTTTATCGGGCGACCGGAAGTATGAACGCAAGGTCAAGGAACTGATCCTTTCCACGCGTATTGAAGCGGCTTTGGGTAAAGACCGCATTCTGGAACTTTATCTGAACGAAATATTCCTGGGCCAAAACTCTTACGGGGTCACGGCGGCGGCAGAGGTTTATTTTGCCAAATCACTGGAACAGGTCACATTCGAAGAGGCAGCCTACCTGGCAGCCCTGCCAAAAGCGCCAAGCGATTACCACCCCGTTAAGGAAGTGAAGCGCGCCACGGACCGGCGGAACTATGTGTTGGGCCAGATGTCGCGCAACGGATATATGACACCTGAACAACTTACCGTGGCGTTGGAAACCCCGCTAAGAACCGTTCAATCCGGTGACTATGTGTCTTTACGCGCATCACGCCCGCCGCGTGATTACTTTACCGACGAAATCCGCCGTCAATTATCAGGCACATTTGGCGAAGACGAATTTTTCGGCGGGGGGCTGGCCATTCGGGCCACCGTCGATCCTGCTTTGCAAAAAGAAGCTGCACTGGCCTTGCGGACCGGACTGGAAAAATACGATCGCGGACTGGGGATTTATCGCGGGCCAAGTGTCGTGCTTGATCCTGCTTCGCTGGGAAGCGAAGCTGCGTGGCGTGATGCGATGTCAGATGTCAAAATACCCCGTGATATCGCAAACTGGCATGTCGCCGTTGTTCTAGAGGTCGGTGCCAAGACGGTGCGTATCGGGATCGAAGATGTTGACGAAGATGCCGACGGGCATTTCTTGCCAATGTCAGACCTGAAGTGGCGTCGTAAACGCGACGGTGCGGTATCGCAAAAAGCTCGAAAGCCCAGTGATATTCTGGAAGTCGGCGATGTTATCCACGTTATGGCGATTGAAAAAGACGGGGTGTTTCAAAACTGGTCGTTGCGCCAAGTTCCGGAACTTCAGGGCGGGTTCATGGCGATGGATACAAATACCGGCCGTGTTATTGCCATGCAGGGCGGGTTTTCCTACCAATATAGCGTGTTTAACCGCGCAACGCAGGCAACGCGCCAACCCGGATCATCATTCAAGCCGTTTGTTTATGCTTCGGCGCTGGACAGTGGTTATTCACCTGCAACAATTATTATTGATGCCCCTATCGAGGTGGAAACACCACAAGGTTTGTGGCGACCCAAAAATTCATCAAATACATTTTTCGGCCCGGCCCCGATGCGTTTGGGGATTGAACGCTCACGTAACCTGATGACCATTCGTCTGGCGCAGGAAATCGGTATGGATGTTGTCGCCGACTATGCGGAACGGTTTGGTGTTTACGATGATATGGGCGAGTTTCTGGCAAATTCGCTAGGTGCGCAGGAAACCACATTGTTTAAAATGGTCGCGGCATATGCGATGTTTGCCAATGGCGGCGAACGGGTGGAACCGACGCTTGTGGACCGTGTGCAAAACAGCAGGGGCGAAACCGTGTATCGCCACGACCGGCGGTCTTGTGTTGGTTGTAGCGCGGGTAATGTTCAGGCGGGTCTATCCCCTGAAATCCAGAACAACCGCGAACGCATTATGGACGCTGTTACAGCATACCGCCTGACCTCGATGATGCGCGGCGTTGTTGAACGCGGCACTGCCAGCCGAACCGTAAGGTTGGGCGTGCCGGTGGCGGGGAAAACAGGTACCACCAATGATTCCAAAGACGTATGGTTTGTCGGCTTCACATCCAATATTGTTGCAGGCTGCTATATGGGTTTCGACACCCCCAGATCAATGGGGCGCGGTGCATATGGTGGCACGATGTGTGGCCCGGTCTTTGAAAGCTTTATGAAAAAAGCGATAGAAAAATACGGGGCGGGGGAATTCAAGGTTCCGGAAAATACTGTGTTTCATAAGTATGACCGCTATAACGGATCCCGCCTGGCTGATGATGCAACAGGTGAATATGTTGTGGCAGAGCTGTTTCGCGTGGATGAGGTTGCATATGATGGGTATATGGACATCATCGACGGCGGCTGGGGACTGGGGTCCGATCTGTTATTGTTCGGACGTGGTGAAAGCGATGACGATAAGACCGTCAAAACATCGACCGGTGAAGTTAAGAAAATACCAAAAAAAGCAACTTTTGGATCGCTTTCTGCGGGTGGGATATACTAGGGCACTTTACCCTAACCCGCAGGCTTTGTAGAACGGCATGATAGCAGGCAAGAAAAGCAGGGCAGATGCGCGCAGAAATAGAAAATATTGTTGTAGAAATTCGCGAAACTTTGGAATTGCTGAAGCAACGTATGGATTGGGATACAGCACCACATCGTCTTGAAGAATTCAACGCCATGTCAGAAGACCCTGATCTGTGGAATGACCCTGCAAAAGCGCAAACCTTGATGCGTGAACGCCAGATGCTGGTGGACGCAATGGACAACTATAAAACCCTGGCACAAGATATGGATGATAATATCGAGCTTATTGAACTGGGTGAGATGGAAGACGATCAAGAAATTGTTGACGAGGCTGAAAGTGCGATTAAGCGTCTGGAAAAAGTTGCTGCAAAACGCAAACTGGAAGCCTTGCTGAATGGTGAGGCAGATGCCAATGATGCGTTCCTTGAGGTTAAATCGGGGGCAGGTGGCACCGAAAGCTGTGACTGGGCATCAATGCTGGCGCGGATGTATGTCCGCTGGTCCGAGAAAAAGGGATACAAGGTGGAATTGCAGTCGGAAACTGCGGGCGAAGAAGCCGGAATAAAATCTGCCACTTATAAAATC
Organism: Amylibacter sp.; assembly: GCA_030625465.1. Taxonomy (GTDB): domain Bacteria; phylum Pseudomonadota; class Alphaproteobacteria; order Rhodobacterales; family Rhodobacteraceae; genus Amylibacter. Next base: position 7,316 of record DAOUQS010000015.1, read on the forward strand.
TCTGGTCATAATGCCTATGGCTGGCTGAAATCCGAAAGCGGCGTACACCGTTTGGTGCGCATTTCCCCGTTTGACAGTGCTGCAAAGCGGCATACGTCATTTAGCTCGATCACTGTCTATCCTGTGGTGGACGACAATATCGAGATCGAGATTAATATGTCGGAAGTGCGTGTTGATACATACCGGTCATCGGGGGCAGGTGGCCAGCATGTGAACACCACCGACAGTGCCGTGCGTATGACGCATATTCCCACCGGTATTGTCGTGACATCATCGGTCAAATCACAACACCAAAACCGCGATATTGCGCTGAAAGCCCTGAAATCGCGATTGTACCAAATGGAGCTGGACCGCCGTAGTGAGGCGATGAATGAAGCCCATGAAAACAAAGGCGACGCCGGGTGGGGCAACCAGATCAGATCATATGTCCTGCAACCCTATCAAATGATCAAGGACTTGCGAACCGGAACAGAAACATCCGACACCCAAGGGGTTCTGGATGGTGATCTGGATCAGTTTATGGCCGCGGTTCTGGCACAAGGTGTGGTAGGCAAAAGCCGGGGCGAGGCGAATGCAGAACAATAGATTGTTTGCATAAAAAATCCCCCCCTGATGATATCAGAGGGGGCAAATGTTTTCAGAAACCAAGCTGGCCCGTATTTTCGGTAATTATAAACCTAAGACGTCTTAGGTGATACTTTGCCAATGGTTTTGGACGAAGTCATAGGTTCTTCTTCGCGACGAACAGAGCCTTCAAAATGCGCACCGCTTTCAATAGCGATAGTCTTGTGGATGATGTCACCCTCGACCCGTGCTGTTGCTGTCAGGCGTACTTTTAGCCCGCGTACTGTACCTGCGACATGGCCGTTAACCACAACATCGTCAGCGCAAATCTCGCCTTTGATGCGTGCGGTTTCGCCGACTGTTAGAAGATGCGCGCGTACGTCCCCGACAATTTCACCCTCGATCTGGATGTCACCGGATGTTTTGATATTGCCTTTGATATAAAGGTCGGTTGACAGGATTGATGCCGGCGGTTTCGCCTTGGGCGTGACAGGCATAGGTGTGGAAGAAGATTTTGTAGTGTTCATTTTTGTATTCTCGTTCACTTTCACCGTTTCCGGTTTTTTAGCAGGTTCGTTGATTTTGCTTTTAGAAAACATCGTTAGCAGCCTTTATATATTTTATTGCGTTTACAGGTTTCCCGTCTATACGGATTTCGTAGTGCAGGTGGACCCCCGTACTGCGACCAGAATTCCCCATAGCACCGATCTTATCACCGCGCGACACTTTTTGTCCCTTTTTAACGTTGATACTATTCAAATGAGCGTAAAATGTCTCAAACCCTTGTCTGTGCTTGATCTTAACAAGGCGGCCGTAGCCTGACAACCGTCCGGCAAAGCTGATAACACCATCAGCTGTTGCAACAATTTTTGTTCCTCTGGGGCCGGCCATGTCTGTGCCGTTATGCTGGCGCCAGCCACCGTTTTTAGGGTCGCGCCGCCCGCCAAACCCGCTTGTGTAGCGATAAGAGCCGCGAATGGGGTTTGATAAGGGGACTTTATTGCCCGCTATTTTAAGAAGGTTGATGCGATCAAGGGCCTTTAACAACCCGCTGGCGCGTATGCCGTCATGACTGCTGCCAACGCCTTTGCTGGATATGGTCAATTCCGTCAAAGGCCCGCCGGTTCCTGAATATCCTCGGCGCACATCGCTAAGCAGGGCGTCTTTATTGATCCCGGATTTGTCCAGTGCGCGTTCCAGTGGCGACAGGGAAACTTCTATCGCGTCTTCAATGCGACTGAAGATATGTTCGTTTTTAAGTTGTGCCAGTTCTGCATCAAAGGCCATTTCCTTCACGTCTTGTTTGGCCTTTGCAGCCTCGGCGGCGTGGAATTCGCGTTTTTTAACGGTTGTGCGTAACTCTTGTGAAACAAGCGCCAGGGTTTTGTTTAGCTCTTCCGCCGCACCCAGATGTGATTTTTTGTTGCCGTTGGCATCTTGCAGCTCTGCCAGCAGCTGGTCCGAATTGCGGATCGCTATATCCCGGGATTTGACCGCGTCCTGCAATTTGGTTTGCATGATGCGCAGGCCGGTTGCCAATTCGCGTCTTTGTTCTTCCGCATCCAGCAGGCTGGTTTGCTGTTCTGATATCTGGTCAAGTGCGACATAGAACTGTTCTTGCGCGGTTTGCGCTTCTAGCGCGCGGCGGTCGCGTTCAGCAGAAAGCATGTTGACCCGAACTTCAAACGATTTTTTCTGATCCCCAGCGCGTTGATTGTCAGAGCGTGCCTCTAGGAAATCATAGCCGATGATTGCAGTCGCGATAAGCAGCCAGGAAAAACTTAGCGTGGCGATAATACCAATAAAAAGTTGTGATTTCGAGTTAAGTGTCAGAAATCTTGTCGACTTGTCTGTGCGGATATAAATCCGTTGTTCTGGCAAGTATTTATCTAATGCACTTTTCATGCTTTTTGTTAACCACCCGATTCCATATCCCTAGGTATCCTTGGTTACAAAGGATACATGCGTGTTTTTACTAAGCAATTTTTACCGGTCAATCAACAAAATAACTTACTGGTTAGTAAAATTATGGCTTGATCTTATAGTATTAGGCGATTTTTTGCTTATCATGCATCAGTCATATTTATTTCGAATTTTGTGTTTTTTCTTTCACCATAGGCCAGTAAAAATCGGGCGGTATCCCTGCCTCTGCCCGCTTTTCATCATTAAACGGCGGCTTTAAACCACCCGAGAAATATTTTTCAACCAATGCATGAAAGCAATCTTTCGGATCCTTTTCGTGGCGGCCACACAGGAAATGAAACCACTTAGAGCCGTAGGCAACATGGCCGACTTCCTCGGCGTAGATGATATTCAAGGCGTCGACAGTTTCGCTATCTTTCACGTTTTGAAACAGGGTGATCATGCCCGGTGTCACATCAAGGCCGCGGGCTTCCAGCACCATTGGCACAATCGCCAGCCGACCGATGAAATCGTCATTTGTATCGGTTGCGGCGCGCCACATGCCGGCATGGGCAGGCATGGCGCCGTAAAACGATTCCATTGCTTCAAGCCTGTCGCATAACAGATTGAAATGTTTAGCTTCTTCATTCGCTGACTTGACCCAGTCATCATAAAATCCACGGGGCATTTTGATGTGGGCAAAGCGTGGAATGATATCCCAGTGCAGATCAACTGCATTCAGTTCAATATGGGCAATCGCATGCAATAATGCAGTCCGCCCTGCGACGGTACCGGTGCGGCGGCGCGGCACATCCCTTGGGGCCAGAAGTTCGGGTTTTTCCGGGCGGCTGGGCTGCATCGGCGGGGTGCAATTACCGATCTCCAAAGGGTTTCCCGCTTTGACGCTGTCAAACCACAGCTTGGCCGCGGCATCAGAGGTCTTGGCTTTCTCGCGCCCGTCCGCCGTTAATAGAACCTTGCAGGCCAGCTCTGTTAAAGTCGGGCGACTCATCGTGTTTGCAAGGTTCGCAACCCAGCCCCCGCATCTTTGTTCAGGCAAAGTCTGCGTCTGGTCTTGCATTCATGCTTACAGGCGGGGCTGTCATTGTGTAACGGGGTAAAATGCGGTGGTTTTATTCCGGTTTCAAGCAAAGTGCACCTCTTATGCTGGAGTTTGTTAACAAGAATGATTAACATATATATATGTACAGATAGTGTTTGAAAATAAAGATCAAGCACAGTTCCTAAAGTAGAGAAGTTTCCCAAGATATGAGCGCGAAACGCGACGCAGATCAAAAGATAGCTAGGCCAAAATCTGTTTTGGGCCGGTGGACCAGGCGTATTGTTTCGGTGATTTTCGGCGTGGCAGTTCTGTTGCTGTTAATCGTGGGCATACTGTTTATCCGCTTGAAATCCGGCCCGCTTGTTTTGCCGAATGCCCAGGCGACTGCAGCGAAACTGGTCGAGGATGCTGTTAGTGACTTCGACATTCGCTTTGGCGAGGTCTCACTTGTGGCCGCGCAAAGGGGCATTAACATTCTGGTGCAATTATCGGACCTGCAGGTTTTTACGGAAAAAGGCCAGAAAATAGCAGAGTTCCCAATCGTCAGGGTCAAGCTTGATCCGCTTCAATCCCTGCGCAAGGGTATTGATGTGGAATCAATCGAAATCGTCGGGGCCGAATTTCGGGTTTTGCGTGACCTGAACGGTAAATTCAACATTTTGCCGCCGGGCAACGACAATACCAAAGTGGTCAATCCCAAGATGATTTTTGCAGCGGCGAATATTGCCGCAAGAAAGGCCCCTTTGCGCAGCTTAAAGCTGATTGATATGATTGATACCAAACTGGTTTATATCGATCAGGTTGAAAAACGTGTCTGGGCGACATCAAAGGCGCGATTGCAATCAACGCGCGAGGGGGACGTTATATCGGCCCAGGCTGATGTCGTGATGAAAAGTAAAGACCGGCAGGGCACATCTGTGGGCCTGCATTTCGCATACGGGCTTGGGAATGATTTCTTCGATTTCGGACTAAAATTCGACCGTGCCTCGACTGTTGATCTGGCGGATCAGGTACGGGCACTGGATTGGTTGCGCAGCTTTGAGGCCAAGGTGACGGGGGCGATCAATACGGTGGTTAATGTCGACGGCGTTCTGGAACGCCTTTCGGGTGTGCTGGAAAGCAACCAGGGTCAATTGCGCCACAGTCCGGCTGCAAGCCCCATTAAGTTCAGCAATGTAAAAACATATTTCGAATACACAAAAGAAACCGACAGCCTGAAATTCACAGAAATAAAGGCAAATAGCGCGGTTGGCAGTGTTAGGGGCGAAGGGGCTGTATCAATGCACCGTGACAAAGCCGGTGCCGTGGATGCGTTGTCCGGGTCCGTTGTGTTGTCTGATTTGAAAATACACCCCGAAGCTATTTTTACCCGACCTTTGAGCGTGGATAGCATCAAAGCCAATGTTCATATGACGTTGTCGCCGCTAACGGTGTCCTTGGATCATGCAGAGGTAACTGCGGGGGATTTGAAAATATCGGCCAGCGGGTCTTCTATCGCCGGTGACCAGTATTGGGACAGTTCCTATTTCGCGCGGTTTAACGAGATCAAACACGATCAGGTGATGGAATTTTGGCCGCTGTTGCTTAAGGATAAAACCCGCACGTGGATAGATGAAAACATTCTGGGCGGCATCGCTAAAAACGGTATTGGCCAGTTTCACAGTCACAATGGCAAACCCAGTGTGGATTTGAAGTTTGATATTGAACACGGCAAAGTGCGCTATTTAAAGACTTTGCCAATTATACAAGATGTCCGGGGTCGGGGGCATTTAACCGAAAAAACCTTTCGGGCCGAGATTTATGAAGGTTTTGTCATTGCCCCGAATAATGACCGTATTGACGTTTTCGACGCATCGTTTTTTGTTCCAAACATGATCGTAAAACCCGCCACAGGCGAGGTTGAATTGAATGCCAAAGCCAGTTTGCAGGCGGCATTAAGCATGCTGGATGAAAAGCCGTTCGAGTTTTTGAAAAAGGCCGATCTAAAGCCCACACTTGCCACGGGACAGGTTACGGGAAGTGGCAAGCTTAAGCTGCTGTTGATCAAGGGTATCAAACCAGAAGAGATCACGTTTCAGGCTACAGGGACGGTCACGGATGTGCGCTCGACGAGATTGGTCAAGAACCGTATATTGACCGCAGACCAGCTGGCCGTTGTCGCCACTGACAAGCTGATCGAAATAGAAGGCGCCGTTAAGCTGGATGGCATAGACACACAAACCAAATGGCGTATGCCCCTTGGTAAAAAGACCAATAAGCAATCCGAAATAATTTCAGAAGTGACCCTGAATGCGGATAATCTGCGACAGTTGGGGGTGAATTTTGAAGATGGTGCCATATCCGGTGCCGCGCCCGCCGCGCTGAATATTATCTTGAAGCACAAGGTGCTGCCCCGCTACACGCTTACATCAAACATGCAAGGTTTGGGGTTAAGTGTCAGCAGTCTAAGCTGGTCAAAGCCAAAAAAACTGAAGGGCAAGCTATCCGTACAAGGTAAACTGGGCGAAAACTTTACGATTGATGATTTCTCGGTTGAGACTGCCGGGTTGGCGGCAAGCGGCAATGTTAAATTTAGTGACGGCAACAAGTTCAAACAGGCGAATTTCAGAAAGTTAACGGTTGGAAAATGGCTAAATGCAGCGGTCACAATTGATAGCGTTGGCGAAAACAGTACGAAAATTATAGTCAAGAATGGCGCAGCCGATCTGCGAAATGTGAGCTTTGCCAAGAAAACAAAGACCGGCGCCCCCATGCGTGTGGTACTTGACCGGCTTGTCATGGCTGATGGTATCGTTCTGACGGATTTTACGGCCGATTTGCAAAACGAAAAGGGCCTGAAAGGTCAATATAGTGCCCGTATCAACGGCGGGGCCAAAATTGACGGCACGGTCTTTCCACATAAAAACGGCACCGCCGCAAAGGTGAATGCGCTGAATGCAGGCGAGGTTTTACGATCTGCAAACCTTTATTCAAAAGGTGCCGGCGGGAAGTTGCACTTGTTATTGATCCCGCTGAATGAAGAGGGTCATTACAAAGGGACCTTCAAGATTGAAAAGGCGCGTGTGAAACAGGACAATATTCTGGCCGGATTGCTGAACGGTATCAGCGGCATCGGGTTAATTCAGGAATTGGCCGGTGAAGGTATCGTGTTTGAAAATATTGACGGGCAATTTATCTTGAAACCCGAAGGGGTGGAAGTGCGCAAAACAAGCGCTATAGGTGTCTCTATCGGGATATCGATGGATGGCAATTACATTTCAAAGACCAAAGAAGTGCAGTTTGAAGGCGTCATTACCCCGCTTTATGCCCTGAATGGCACATTGGAGCGCGTTTTCGGAAAACTTTTCGGACGGCAAAGGGGCGAAGGCTTGTTCAGTTTTGTCTACAAAGTGAAGGGCACATCCGATGATCCTAAAATCACCGTGAACCCGCTGTCCATTTTGGCACCGGGTGTATTCCGCGAGATTTTCAGGACCGAGATGCCGGATGTGGGGAAAGCGGCGGCCCCGGCCAATGACCCTTCTGCCGATACCAAGGCGAAAGACACGCAAAATAATGAAAATACAATTGCGCCGGAAGCAGACCGATAGGCGGCTTGAATGTATTCGAATATCACGCCACAAGGCACCCTATGAAGCTATCTGATTTTGATTTTACCCTGCCCGAAGATTTAATCGCGCTAAGGCCGTTAAAGCCCCGCCCGTCATCGCGTTTGCTTGTGGCGCAGGGTGCAGGAACTGTAGATAGCCATTTTGCGGATATTTGCAACTTTCTGCGCCCGGGCGACAGGCTGGTTTTGAATAATACCAAGGTTATTCCCGCTCGTATTAATGGCCGTCGCTTGCGTATCTCCGACCAGGGTAAGACATTTGCCAGTGTCGAATTTACATTAATCTCCTGTGATACCAATGGTGACTGGTTAAGCTTGGCAAAGCCTGCGCGCCGCCTGAATGTCGGGGAAGAAGTTCATTTTGATTTGGGGTTGGTCGCGCGTGTTATATCCAAATCCCCTGACGGTGTGGGTCTGTCTTTCAATAAGACGGGTGACGCGTTTGACGCGGTGATCGCACAGATCGGAACCATGCCGCTGCCGCCATATATCGCAAGCAAACGCCCTGCGGATGCGCAGGACTTGGAAGATTACCAGACCGTTTTCGCACGTGAATTGGGCGCGGTAGCGGCCCCGACTGCATCTTTGCATTTCGATGACGCTTTGCTGGACCGGTTACGCAAACACGGTGTCACATTTTCAGAGGTGACGCTTCATGTGGGGGCGGGAACATTTTTGCCGGTAAAGACGGATGATATTTCAAGCCATAAAATGCACTCTGAATGGGGGCAGGTCACAGCGCAGGCCGTCAGTGAAATTCTGCAAACCAAAAAGGATGGCGGGCGTGTTATCCCTGTTGGTACAACCGCTTTGCGTTTGATCGAAACCGCTGCACGCGAAACTGGCCAAATACAGGCGTGGACAGGGGACACTGATATTTTCATCAAGCCCGGCTTTAACTTTCATGTCACTGACGGTTTGATTACAAATTTCCATCTGCCG